>CAYHRZ010000105.1:0-12534 GCA_964359125.1 uncultured Klebsiella sp.
CAAGGTGCCGATGGTGTCGGGCCGGGGGCTCGGGCACACCGGCGGCACCCTCGACAAGCTCGAAGCCATCCCCGGCTACCGGACGGACCTCGACGACGCGGCGCTGCGGCAGTGTCTGGGGAAGGTAGGTTGTTTTATTAGCGGGCAAACCGGGGAGTTGGCCCCGGCGGATCGCATCCTCTACGCGCTACGCAACGAAACGCAGACCGTGGAGTGCATCCCGCTCATCGTGGCGAGCATCCTGAGCAAGAAGCTGGCCGAGGGGCTGGATCGCCTCGTGCTCGACGTGAAGGTGGGCAGCGGTGCGTTCATGAAGACCTTGCCCGAGGCCCGGACGCTCGCGGCGGCGATGGTCCGAGTGGGCAACGGTGCTGGTGTCGCGACATCGGCATGGTTGACGGACATGGAACAGCCCCTGGGCGAGGCCTGCGGGAACGCGGTCGAGGTGGAGGAGTCGATGGCCTGCCTGCAGGGCGGTGGCCCGGCGGACCTGCGCGCGATCACGCTGGCGCTGGCGGGCGACGAGCGCGCCGCCGGGGTGCTCGACAGCGGGCGTGCCTTCGAGCGCTTCGCGCGGATGGTCGCGGCGCAAGGGGGCGACTTGTCACGCTTGCCCACGGCGCCGTCGTCGTCGCCGGTCCTGGCCGCCGAGTCGGGGGTCGTCACCCGGTGCGACGCGCTGGCGATTGGCCGCGCGGCCTTCGTGCTCGGCGCTGGTCGCTTGCGGGCGGAGGACGCGGTGGACCCGCGGGTGGGCGTGCGCGTCCACAAGAAAGTGGGGGACCCGGTGGAGCGCGGCGAGTCGCTGGCCACCCTGCTGCACGCTGGCCAGGATCTCGCCGACGCGTCGGCGAGGGTGGCGGGTGCCTTCCGGATCGGTGAATCTGCCGCGCCCCGCTCGCTGGTCATCGAGCGCCTGGAGTCTGTGCCGTGATCCTGCTGCTCGCAACGCTGTCCCTCGCCGACGACACCGCCGCGTCGCCGGCCACCGCCCCGGCCGCGGCCCCGCCGGCCGCTGCGCCTGCCCCGGCGTCGCCGGCCCCGCCCCCCGCGGAGGCAGCACCCGCGCCTGCGCCCGCGCCGGTCGCCACGCCGTCGTCCACGCCACCGGTGCCACACCCCACGGTGGACCCGCTGATGCCGCAGTCCTACCGCACCGTGCCGAAGGGGGAGTACCCCTGCAAGGTGCGCGTGCTGGTGCGGGCCGACGGCTCGGTGCGCGACGTCGAGAAGATCGAGTGCGCCGACGACCCCTACTACGCCCTGGCCACCGCCATCGTGCAGTGGAAGTTCGACCCCGCCACCCGCGACGGCGTGCCGGTCGACGGCGAGTTGGAGTACGACAACACCTTCGAGGTGCAGAGCTACCTGCCGAGAAAGCACATCGTCGGCTTCGTGGGCGCGGCGGTGAACGCCGGCGGCGCCGGGTGGTTCGGGGTGGAGGGACGCATCCACCTGGGTGAACAACTCTCGTTCAGCGGCGGCGTGGACCTGGACCAGGACTACGCGCGAGCCACGCTGCAGGAGCTGTGGGTACCCACCTTCCGGGCCGACGTGGCGATCAGCAGCAAGCGCCGGCACTTCGAGCACCGGGGCATCTACGGCTTCGCCGTCGGCGGGTTCGGCGACGGCTACGGCGCCGTGGGCATGTACAGCGCCTTCCGCGGCGAGTTGATGACCCCGGCGCCCGGGCTCTCGATCGGCGGCGACGGCGGCGTGGCGTTCATGTTCACCGAGCCGGCCACCTTCGCCGACGTGGGCCTGTGGCAGCGCGACGGCGCCAACCCCTTCTACCCCTGGCTGCGCGTGTCGCTCATCTGGTACGCGCCCATCCCCCGGGACCGGTTCGTGGTCGTGCCCCGCGAGCACGACCCCACGGTGTACGAGCCGGTGATCCCGCCGCCCGAGCCGCCGGTCGACGTGGGGCAGGCTTTCGAGGGCATCGCGAGCGTGCACTGGTCTGAGTTGGAGCCCAGCTGGGGCGAGAACACGCCGGTGGGACAAGACTTCGGCGACTACCCGCCCGGCGTGTACCGCTGCGACGTGCGCGCCGCTGTCGACAACGCCGGCAAGGCGGTGGCCGTGCGCGCGGAGCAGTGCCCGTCGAGCGCCAAGGCCGACGCGGAGGCCAACGTCAGGAGCTGGGAGTGGCCGGCGCGGCCCGGGGATCGCACCCTCCAGGCCGTCTTCCCGGCCCCGATCTTCGTCCGCCGCAACGACGCCGAGGTGGTCCCCGCCCGGGAGGTCATGTTGCTGGAGAAGGGCGAGGGCAAGCCGTTGCCGCGCCGGACGGCCCAGCCGCCGGTCTACGTGCGGGCCTTCGTGCCTCCCGACTGGGGCATCACCCGGCCGACCGGGAGTTGCTTGGTCGACGTCGACCTCGACCCCACGGGCAAGGTGATCGACACGCGCTGGGTGTCGGGCGAGATCGAGGTGAGTCGGCGGGTGTACGACGCCCTGGACCAGTGGACGTTCTTCCCGGTGATCGTGCGGGGCGAGCGGACCGCCGTGCGCGTGCGGCTGTCGATGTGCGACTATTAGCGGCGTGAAATCACTCCTCGACGGTCACCACAGCTTCCGGCGCGAGTTCGCGGCCGGGGCGCGCGAGTTCCTTGGCACGCTGGCAAGCGAGCACCAGTCGCCCTCGGCGCTCTACGTGGGCTGCAGCGACAGCCGAGTGGTCCCGGAGTTGCTCACCTCGTCCGCGCCCGGCGAGCTGTTCGTGGTGCGCAACATCGCCAACGCGGTCCCGCCGCTGGCCCACGCCGACGCCAGCGTGGGCGCGGCGCTGGACTACGCGGTCGACGTGCTGCACGTGGAGCACATCGTGGTGTGCGGCCACTACGGCTGTGGCGGCGTCAAGGCGGTGCTCGACGGCCACGGCAAGCTCAAGCGGCTACCCTCGCTGTACGAGTGGCTGGACCACCTGGCGCCCGCCATAAACTCGTCGCGACTTCAGTACGTGGACGACGACACCCGGTGGCGGCACGCGGTGGAGGCCAACGTCGTCCAGCAAGTGGTGAACCTGTCCACATACTCGGTCGTTCGCCAGCGCCTGGAGGCCGGGCAGCTCACCCTGCACGGCTGGGTCTACGAGCTCGCCACCGGGCACGTTTCGGTCTACGACATCGCCGGCGAGCGTTTCCTCGACGCCGCGGCGGTCGGCGCTTGAGACTCACGTCGTTCCTTGGCCTGTTCGGGCTGGTCGCGCTGGCCTGGCTCCTGGGCGAGGCTCGCTCGCGGCGCCTGCCCTGGCGGGTCATCGCCTGGGGACTCGGCTTGCAGGTGCTGTTTGGCCTGGTGGTGTTGTCGCCTGAGGCCCAGGAGTTCTTCTTCGTGCACGTGGACCGCGCGGTCCGCACGCTGATCGGCTTCTCGGAGCGCGGTGCCGACTTCGCCTTCCAGACGGTCGAGCCCCACCAAGTCGCGGGTCCCGACGGCAAGCTCAGCTTCTACGCGGGCCACATCAGCCCACCGGTGAAGACCTTCGCGTTCTGGATCCTGCCGAGCATCATCTTCTTCTCCAGCCTGATGGCCGTCAGCTACCACCTCGGCATCATGCAGTGGGTCGTCCGTGCGATGGCGTGGGTGATGTTCCGGACCATGGGCACCAGTGGCGCGGAGACCCTGTCGACCGCCGCAAACATCTTCCTCGGTCAAACCGAGGCCCCGCTCCTGGTCAAGCCCTTCCTCGCCCGGATGACGCGGAGCGAGTTGTACTGCGTGATGGTGGGCGGTTTCGCCAACACGGCGGGTGGTGTGCTTGCCGCCTACGTGAGCTTCCTGCACGACATCCCGGGCATCGCGGGACACCTCGTCACCAGCTCCATCCTCAGCGCGCCGGCCACGCTGGTGGTCGCCAAGGTGATGGTGCCCGAGACGGAGGTGCCCGAGACCGCCCGCGCGATGACCATCCACGAGGAACGGGTGGACGGCAACGTGATGGCGGCGGCCGCCCGCGGCGCCAGCGAAGGCATGTCGCTGGCGATCAACGTGGCCGCGATGCTCATCGCTTTCGTGGCGCTGGTGGCGATGATCGACTTCGGCCTGGGGCTGGTGCCACTGGCGGGCGAGCCCCTGTCTTTGTCGCGACTCCTCGGCTGGTGTTTCACGCCGGTGGCGGCGCTGATGGGGGTGCCCTGGTCCGAGGCCCCGGTGGTAGGACGCCTGCTGGGGGAGAAGCTCGTGCTCACCGAGTTCATCGCCTACATCAACCTCGGTGCCATCCAGGCCTCCGCCACGCCGCTGTCGGAGCGGAGCGCGGTGATCGCCAGCTACGCTCTCTGCGGCTTCGCCAACTTCGCCAGTATCGGCATTCAACTTGGCGGCATCGGGCCGCTCGCGCCCCACCGAAAGGACGACCTGGCGGCGCTGGCCCTGCGCGCCATGGTGGGGGGTTCCATCGCCACGTTCATGACCGCCTGCGTGGCGGGCATGTTCACGCCCTGACCGCACGGGACCGGTCAATCCGGGGTTAAGGGGCAGCGACCGCGCTCTTGCGGGGTTTACTTGATTGCCGCGTCGCGGCCGGACACAATCTCGATGATGGACCTCGTTCAACTCCACACTTTCGAGCCGACTAGCGCCGAGCAGGTGCTGTCGCTGTTGCGGGCGCGGGTGAACGAGGCCTGGTTCTCCCCCTGGGCGCGGCTCTCGGTGGCGGTGAGCGACGTCTGGCGCCCGGCGGACCTGTGGACTGGAGGCATCGAACGGCAGGTATGGACCGTGTCGGTGACCGGTGACGATGGCCTCACGACGGACGGACTATCGGCGTTGGCCGATGTGAACACCATGGGTCGCCGCCACGCGCCGCTCACGCTGGCCGAGGTCGTCGCCCCGGCCCTGGGCGCGGCGCTGGTGGTGGTCCACAGCGACCCCGGGCGCAGCGCCTACGTGGCGGTGTACCGGGAGGGGCGCCTGCGGTTCTCCCTGCGCCTCGACGACGCGCGCCTAGTCGCCCGCTGCGACGGCGAGCGGGTGATCGTAGAGACGCCCCCGCGCCTGGTGGCCGAGCAGGACCGCGCGGGCGTCGTCGTGGAAGGCCTGCGCCGGTTCCTCACCGAGCTCCCTCCCCTCGAGGGCGCCGACCGCCTCTGCCTGGTGGATCACCTCGCCGAACTCGCCGACGCACCGGCCTCGGTCGCCGAGCACCGGGTCGACGCGGGCCTGCAATCGCTGCGGCCGGCCGCCAGCCAGTAGTTCCCCGGCGGGAGCCGGTGGGATAGGTCCCCGCCGGGTGGATGGCCGGTGAAGATTCGAAAGCTCGAACTGCAAGGCTTCAAGTCCTTCGCGGACCGGGCCACGCTGCACTTCGGTCCGGGCATCTCCGGGGTGGTGGGCCCAAACGGTTGTGGGAAGTCCAACATCATGGACGCAGTGCGGTGGTGCATCGGCGAGCAGTCGGCCAAGTCGATGCGCGGCGACTCCATGGCCGACGTGATCTTCGCCGGCAGCGCCGCCCGGCACGGCGTGTCGATGGCGGAGGTTTCACTGACGTTCTCGGCCGGCAGCGAGCCCTTCCCCGGGCAGTGGGCCCGCTTCCCGGAGTTGGAGGTTACCCGCCGCCTCTTCAAGGACGGCGCCAGCGACTACATGGTCAATGGCGAGCGCGTTCGCCTCCGCGACGTCAACGACCTGTTCATGGACACCGGCGTGGGCAACCGCCTCTACTCGTTCATCGAGCAGGGGCGCATCGGGCAGATTGTCCACGCGCGGCCCCAGGAGCGGCGCACGCTCATCGAGGAGGCGGCGGGCATCAGCCGCTACAAGGCCCGCCGCGAGGAGAGCTTGGAAAGGCTGGCCTCCACTCGGGAGGCACTGGACCGCGTGGCGGACCTGCACGACGAGCTGGCTCGAACCATGAAATCGGCGGAGCGTCAGGTGCAGAAGTCGCTCCGCGCGCAGTCACTCGACGCGCGCCTGCGGCAGGTGGAACTGGCGGTGGCGCTCGCGCGCTTCGGCGGACTTGCGGCGGACCGCAAGGCGCTCACGGAGCGTTTGCGGGGGGCGCTGGCGGACCTGGAAGAGGCCACGCGGTCGATGTCGCGACACGACGAGGAGCTTGGGCGCCGGCGGGCGGTCTACGAGGCCGCGGAGGCCGAGGCCGGGCGGCAGCGCGACGAACTCAACCGGGTGGAGGCGGATCGCCGGGTGGAGGAGAGCGCGGCCGTGTACCAGGCCCGTGAGATCCAGGCCGGGACCGATCGGCTCGGGCAACTCGCGCGGGACCTAGAAGACCAGCGCCAGGAGCGCGACGCTGCGGCCGCGGAGGCGGAGGCGGCGGGGCGAGTGGCCGCGGAGGCGCAGTCGCAACTGGGGCAGGTGCGGGCCGAGGCCGACGAGGCGGCCCGTCAGCTGCAGGCCGCGCACGCGGCGGTGGGCGAGGCGCGCCGTGGGCTCGAGGTGGCCAAGCAGGGGGCCCAGGCCGCGCTCGCGGCCGTGGTGCGCTGCCGTGGCGAGGTGGCGGGGCTCGCGGCGCGGCGGGCCGAACTCGATGCCCGCGCCGAGCGGCACCAGCGCGCCGTGGCCGAGAACGGCCCTGGCCGCGCGCCCGAGGAACTGGAGCGTCGCCGCGCGTCGTTGGGGGTGGTGGAGGCGGCCGCCGCGTCCGGCCGAGCCGAGATCGAGCGACGACGCCTGGCGCTGGGGCCACTGGAGGCGGCACGGAAGTCGGCCACCGAGGCCACGCGTCGCGCCGAGACGTCACTCACCGAGTCCACCCGGGAACGGGAGCGTCTCCGCGCGCGGCTCGAGGCGCTGCTCGACATGGAGCGTCGCCACGTGGACCTGCCCGACGGCGTCCGTGCGGCGCTGGGCGTGCCCGGCACCCGGGGCGCCGTGGTCGACGGCCTGCGGCTCAGCGCGGACCTCGAGGGCCCGGTCTCGCGGGCGCTCGAGGGTGCGCTCGACGCGGTGGTCGTGCCCAGCGTCGACGTCGCGCTCGCGGTGGCGGCCGCCGCCGGGGGGTCACGACTGCGGGTCCTCGTCGTCGAGCTAGCGGAGCGCGTGGGCGGCGAGGCACTGGGACTTTCCACCGAGATCGCCGGCACCGAGGAGGGGCGAGTCGCCGTGGGCGCGTTGTTGCCGCAGTTGGCCCTGGCCAACGACCTCGGCGACGCCTTTGCCCGCTGGCAGCCGGGACGGGTGGTGGTCACCCGCGACGGCGCGGTTCTCCGTCGCGACGGCATGCTGGTGCTCGGCGCCGAGGCGGGCGCGGGCCTGGCCTCCGTTCGCCGGCGGCGCGAGATCGACGAGGTCACGGCCAAGGTCGCGGCGGTGCCGGTGGCCGCCGCCGAGGGGGCCGTGGCGGAGGCGCGTGCGGCGGAGCGAGCGGCCGAGGCGGCGCTGGCGTTGGCCGCGGGCACGCTGGAGGAGGCGCGGGCCGCCGCCCGGGCGATGGAGTCGCAGGTGGCCGAGGCGCGTCACCGGGTGCGCGAGGCGGAGGCCGACGCGCTGCGCGAGCAGCGGGCCCAAGAGTCGATCCTGCGCGAAGCGGAGCTGCTGGCAGCTGCCGAGGCGGCCTTCGTGGCGGACCAGCAGCGCATCTGGGCCAGCGGGGCCGCGGCCGAAGAGCGCCAGTTGGCTGCCGAGGTCGCCGTGCGCGACGAGCAGGTGAAACTCGAGTCACTCGAGCCGTCGCTCGCGGAGGCCCAGGCGCGCACCCAGTCGCTGCGCTTCCGCGCCGAGTCGCTGCAGAAGGATGCCCTGGCCGCCGAGGCCGCGCGGGCGGGGGCGGCGGCACGCTCGGAGCGCGCCAGCCGCCGGGTGGAGCAGGTGGCGCTGGAAACGGGCGACGTGGAACGCCGGCGGGTGCAGCTGGCGCTGGAGGCCGAGGGCACCCGCGATCGCATCGCCGCGCTGGCACTCGCCCAGGGCCAGGTGGCGGCGGAGCTCGACGCCGCCCGCGAGCGGGCGAGGTTGGAGAAGGAAAAGGTGCGCCTGGAGGAAGCCGCGACGCGCGCCGCGCGCGAGCGTCGCGACGCGGCCAAGGACCGCCACGTGGAAGCCGAGGGCGCACTGTCCAGGGTAAAGGCGGAGATCGATGGCCTGCTGGGCGGTGCCGAGGCCGCCCATGGCACGTCGCTGCCGGCGATGCTGGACCGGGTGGACCGCGACGGCGCTCTGCTGGTCGCGGGGTGGTTGCCCACCGACGACGAGCGGGCGCTGGGCGCGGAGGCCGTGCCGACCCTGCGGATCGACGCGGTGGCCCTGGACCTCGACGAGGAGACGCTGGCGGAGCGGGGGCGCCAGGTCGAGTCCTTACGCGCGGACCGCTTCAAGATTGGCGAGACCAACCCCACCGCGATCGGGGAGTTCTACTCGGCAAAGGCCCAGTACGACGATATCGACCGCCAGCGGGCCGACCTGGTGGCCGCGATGGAAATCATCGAGTCCGCGCTGGCGAAGATCAACCAGACCTGTCGCGAGCGCTTCCGCGAGACCTTCGACCTGGTGTGCGAGCACTTCGGCGAGATCTACCCGCGACTGGTCGGGGGCGGCTCGGCGCGGCTGGACCTCACCGACGACGACGACCTGCTCAGCTGCGGGGTGGAAATGCTCGTGCAGCCGCCGGGGAAGAAGGTGCAGAGCCTCGCGCTGTTGTCGGGCGGCGAAAAGGCCATGGCCGCCATCGGCCTCATCTTCGCGCTCTTCCGCGTGAAGCCGTCGCCGTTCTGCCTGCTCGACGAGGTGGATGCACCCCTCGACGAAGGGAATGGCACTCGTTTCAACGACATGCTCAGGGTGATGGCGAGCAGTTCGCAGTTCATCGTCATCACCCACAACAAGAAGACCATGGAGGCCGCCGACGTGCTCTACGGGATCACCATGCCGCAGCCCGGGATTTCCCGGCTGGTGAGCGTCAAGTTGGAGGGGGCATGACCCCGGTGCTCATCGTCGTGATCGCGCTCTTGCTGGGCGTGGCGGGCTGGGTCGTGTGGCGCAGCCTCAACCCCGCGGTGGTGCCCGCCCTCGGCGCCCCGCCGCCGCCCGTCGCCGAGGTGGAGGCCACGCCGATCCCGGCGGGTCCACCCGTGTCGCGCTCGCCGCTGCTCAACGCCCTCGCCCGCACCCGCGAGCTATTCGCCGGTATTTTCGTCGACAAGTCAGCGGAGGCCCGTCGAGGGCAACTCGAAGCGCTCGAGGAGGCGCTGATCCGCGCCGACGTGGGCGCGCGGACGGCGGCCGCGCTGGTGGCCGAGGTGGGCGAGAGCGACGACCCGCGTGGGGCGCTGAAGGCAGCGCTGTTGTCCCGCCTGTCGCGACACGACACTCGAATCTCGGTGGGCCCGGCGCCGCACGTGGTGCTGGTGGTGGGTGTCAACGGCAGCGGTAAGACCACCACCATCGGCAAGCTGGCCGCGCGTTGGAAGGGGGAGGGGAGGTCGGTGATCCTCGGCGCCGGCGACACCTTCCGCGCCGGCGCGATCGAGCAACTCAAGGTGTGGGGACAGCGGGCGGGGGTCGAGGTGATCGCGCAGCAGGAGGGCGCCGACCCGGCGGCGGTGGCCCACGGCGCCGTGGAGGCCGCCAAGGTCCGGCGGCACGACGTGGTCGTCGTCGACACCGCCGGCCGCTTGCAGGCCCAGAAGGCGTTGATGGACGAACTCGGGAAAATTCGCCGCGTCATCGGGAAGATCGTGCCGGGGGCCCCGCACGAGGTGCTGCTGGTCCTCGACGCCACGATGGGTCAGAATGCCCTGTCGCAGGCCCGCTTGTTCAAGGACGTCGCCGGGGTCACCGGGGTGGTGCTCACCAAGCTCGACGGGACCGCCAAGGGGGGCGTCGTCGTCGCCATCGCCGAGGAGTTCGGGCTCCCGGTGAAGCTGGTGGGCGTGGGGGAGAAGGTGGAGGACTTGCGCGACTTCGACGCGGCGGCCTTCGTGGAGGGGATGGTGGGGTGAGGATGTCGCGACGGGAACGTGGTCACGCCAGCCGTGGCGCGCGGCGTCCCGTCGTAAGGCACGATGAATCGCACGGCCACGGTGCTCACGCCCGCTTACTCGTCGAAGTCCTGACTCATCGCCGGGACGTCGTAGCGGAACCGGCTGCTGCCGATGCTGAACGTGCACCCTTGCGTCAGCGGGATGCGCGTCCCGGCGCGTCCGCCGAGGGCGATGGGCACCCAGAACGCCTTCTGGCTCAACACGTGCCTCCCGCCTTCCCATGTGACGGTAGCCACCACGCCGAAGGGGAACCAGGCATCGACCTTGACCATGCCGCCGTTGCCGAAGGTGATGCCCTTGACCTGGGGGTACCAGAACTTGCTCGGGTCGCTGATCGCGAGGATGCGCGCGTTGTCCTGCTGGTGGGTGGCCGCCTGCATCTTCCGGAGGGCGGAGAGGTTGAACGCCATGGTTCCCTCCGCGCGACTGTCGGCCAGGTGCGGCGGCAGGGCGTCGGGCGTGTAGGGCGACATGTACTGGATGACGCGGCCGTTGTAGAACGTCTCCCGGTCGTCGAGGAACACCAGTCCGAACTTCCCGATTTGAATCTCGTCGTTGCTGCGGAGGCGGTGCTCGGTGACCGACCGCCCGTTGACGAGGATCCCGTTCTGCGACTGCAGGTCCTGGATGAGCGCGCCCTCGGGCGTGGTGGTGATGCGCGCGTGGTCCCGGGACACCGAGAGGTTGGGGAGCACCAGCGAGCAGTCCTCGTTCCGACCGATCGTCGTGTCGCCCTGCGGGAGGGTGAAGAGCAGGCTCTTGGTGGGCGAGAAGCGCACGAGCAGGCGGGGCACGGGGGCTCCGGGGCGGGACGTTTATCGGTCCGTTGCGCTATATCTCCGCGTGGTGCAGGCCGTCATGGCGACGTGGGCGGCAGCAGCGGCAGGGTGACCGTCACCGTGGTGCCGAGCCCCGGTCGCGACGAGACGGCGATGCTCCCGAAGTGGTTGGCGACCACGCGCTCCACCACCGCGAGCCCGAGGCCGGTGCCTCGGGCCGCCTTCGTCGTGAAGAAGGGTTCGAAGGCGCGGGCCAGCGTGGCTTCGTCCATCCCCGTCCCGGAGTCGGCGACTTCGGCTTCGACCGCCCCGGCATGGGCCCGCGCGCTCACCCGGAGTTTGCCTCCGGTACCCATCGCCTCGACGGCGTTTTCGATCAGGTTCAAGAAGGCGCGCCCGAGTTCCACGTCGTCGCCCTGGATCCGCGGCAAGCCGGTGGGCAGGTCCGCGACGACGTCGAGTGTGCCCGTGCGGGTAGACACCGCGTCCAAGCAGCGTCCGAGCACCCGGCTGAGGTCCACCCGCGCCCGCCGGCCGGGCGCGCCGCCGAGCGCGCCTAGGCGCCGGCTGAGGTCGGCTGCCGCTTCCAGCGCGGCGTTCGCACCCTCGAGGTGGGCGAGCGAAGCGCCGCCCGCGTGCAACTCCGCCGCGAGGGCCACCCTCGCCATCGCGACCTGCAACAGGTTGCGCAGGTCGTGGGCCACGCCGGCCGCGAGCATGCCCATCGCGCGCTGTCGTTCCAGCGAGAAGGCCCGGGCCTCGGTGGCCCGTCGCTCCGTCACGTCGCGGGCGACGGTCACCACGCCCACCACCGCGCCGTTCTCGTCGAACCAGGGGGCCTTTCGGACGTCGAAGGTGCGCGCCTGTTCGTTGATGATGAGCTGCCACTCGCGGTCCACGGGTCCGCCGGTCAACATGGCCTCCGCGTCGTCGGCGCGGCCGCGCTCGGCGATCTCGCCCGTGGCGAGGTCGTCGAGCCGACGACCGATGATCTCCGACTCCGGCAAGCCGATGATCTCTGCGGCCCGGCGGTTGACGACGACGTAGCGGCCGTCGGCCAGTTTTGCGTGGATGGGGTCGGCCGAGCTGTCGAGCAAGGTGGCCAGCAGCGTGCGCACCTGCTCGGGATCTTGCGGCTCCACGAGTCGACCCGCCGGTCGCGGTTCCCGGGGGTTCAGCCGGGTCGGGGCAGGAGGCCTAGGCACTGTCTGTGCGGCATAGCCCAGGCGCGCCGGGAAGAAAACTCGTCGTGCGACGCGAGCCCGTCAACGGCGGGCGGGGCCGGTTACCCGCCGGCCGCCGATGCGCGCCGTTGTTGTCATCCCTACCCTCGACGAGGCCGAGAACATCGGCGGGATCGTCAGTCAGGTACTGGCCGCCTTGCCGGGTGCCGAGGTGGTGGTGGTCGACGATTGTTCCGCCGACGGCACCGCAGAGATCGCCAGAGACGCCGGGGCCCGCGTCATCGAGCGGCGCGGACCGCGGGGTCTGGGTCACGCCTACCGGGAGGGCTTCGCTCAGGTTCTCCGTGAGCCTTTCGACGTGGTGTACCAGATGGACGCCGACGGCTCGCACGCGCCGGCGGCGTTGCCGACGCTGGTGGGCGGCGACCTGGTGCTGGGATCACGCTGGGTGCCCGGTGGCGGGACAGCGGGCTGGTCGCGTTCACGGCAGGTGCTGTCGCGACTGGGTAGCGCGTACGCGCGCAGATGGCTGGGCCTCCCGTACCGCGACCTCACCGGCGGCTTCACGCGCTGGGAGGCGGGGCTGCTGCGGAAGCTCGTGGGCCAGAGCGGCGAGTCGGGCGGCTA
>CAYHRZ010000106.1:0-3657 GCA_964359125.1 uncultured Klebsiella sp.
ACGGCCTCGGCAAGAACCTCAACCAGCGCATCGCGGTGTACGACCTCGGCGGCGGCACCTTCGACATCTCCGTGATCGACATCAAGGAGCGCATCTTCGAGGTCATCGCCACCGGCGGCGACACCTTCCTCGGCGGCGTCGACTTCGACGACCGGGTGATGCAGTGGGTCTTGGAGAGCTTCCAGAAGGCGCACGGCATCGACCTCAGCTACGACCGCGTGGCCATCCAGCGCATCCGCGACGCCGCGGAAGTGGCGAAGATCGAGCTGTCCAGCGTGATGCGCACCCGCCTGCACATCCCCTACATCGCGAAGGGCGAGTCCGGGCCTCTCGACATCGACATCGAGCTGTCCCGGGAGCAACTCGAAGAGCTGGTGGCGGACCTGGTGGACCGCACCGTGCAGACGGTCGAGCGGATCTTCCGCGAGGCAGGCACCACCAAGCAGCAAGTCGACGAGGTGCTGCTCGTCGGCGGGCAGTCGCGGATGCCGCTGGTGCAACGCCGCGTCACCGAGTTCATGGGCAAGCCTCCGAGCAAGGGTGTTCACCCCGACGAGGCGGTGGGCATCGGCGCGGCGATCATGGCCCACTCGCTTGCGGCCCAGTCGTCCAACGACGACGTCACCCTGCTCGACGTGTTGCCGATGCCCATCGGCATCAACAAGGTCGACGGCTCGATGCACGTGCTGTTCCAGAAGAACCAGCCGCTGCCCGACTACAAGACCCGCACCCTCACCACCTCGAAAGACAACCAGCGCAGCATCATGCTGCGCATCTACCAGGGCGAAGCCACCCTCTGCGCCGACAACGAGTTGCTGGGCACCTTCGTGTTCAGCAACATCCGGCCGGCGCCCAAGGGGAAGGTGCAGATCGAGGTGACCTTCCACATCGACAGCGAGGGCATCCTCAACCTCACCGCCCGCGACAAACAAACGGGCCAGACGGTCGAGAGCACGCTCAAGCTCGGCAAGGGCGACGACAAGAAGAAGGAAGCGGAGAAGCCGGCGGCTCCCACCCCGGTCGCGCCCCCCATGCCCTTCACCATGCCGCAGTCGGCGTTGGCGGCGAGCATCGGCGGCGCCAGCGCGACGGCCGCCCCGGGCGAGAACGGCGTTGCGAAGCCCAGCGCCGAGCCGGAACTCACAAAGACCGTCTCGAAGGCCGAGACCACCGCCACGGAGCAGGTGAAGGCGCCCGAGCTCACCACCAGCAGGCAGGTCACGGAGAAGGTGGCGGAGCGGGCGGCGGCCAACCCCGCGACGGCAGAGCCGGGCATCTGGAGCAAGGTCAGCAGCTGGTTCAAGGGCCTGTTCGGCGGTGGATAGCCCCGCGCGGCAGGTGCTGCGCGAGGGAGTGGTCGTCGTCCTGGTCCGGCCCCTGCAGTCGGGCAACGTCGGCGCGGCCGCCCGGGCCATGAAGAACATGGGGCTCCGGCGCCTCGTCGTCGTCGCCCCCCAGGCCTTCGACATCGACCGAGCCCGCTGGATGGCCCCGGGAGCCACCGACATCCTGGACCAGGCCCGCTACGTGGCAGACTTGCCCTCGGCACTGGAAGACTGCCGGTTCGTCGTGGCCTCCACGGCACGGGTGCGGCACAGCCCCTGCCCGGCTCTCGAACCGGAGGGGCTAGCGGCCCGCTGCTTCGCCGGCGACGGGCCGGTGGCGTTGCTTTTCGGTCCCGAGGACCACGGGCTCGCCAACGACGAACTGGCCCACGCCCACGCGCTGGTGCACATCCCCACCGACGCGCACGCCAGCATCAACGTGGCCCAGGCGGTCTTGTTGCTCGGCGCGGTGATCTTCGCCGAGGCGCGTGCCCGGGGTTTTGTGCCCGTGCCCGAGGGCGAGGGCCGGCGGGGGGGCCCGAAGCGGGGGGCCGCGCCCGGGGCCAGTGGCGAGCACCGTCCCGCCACGCTGGGACAACTCGAGCCCCTCGTCGGCGACTGGATGGAGACCGTGGAGATGGGCGGCTACCTCGTGGGCCACGAGCCGCTGCTGGTGTCGTCCACCGTCCGCCGCATCCTCCAGCGAGCCGCACTCGACGAGGGCGAGATCGCCATCCTCCGCGGGCAACTGCGGAAGATCCGCTGGAAGCTCGCGCGGATCTGAGCGCTGGCTGGGCGCTACTGCGCCTTGTAGTGCAGGGTCATGCCGAGGTTGCCCGCCGCCCAGAAGTTCGAGGAGGACACCCCGTGCACGCAGTAGAGGTTGTTGTCGACCCCGGTGGGGAGCTTCGTCCACTCGCCATTCTGGTACTCGTAGGCCAGGCCCTTGCTGCCCACCACCACGGCCACGCCCTCCTCGGGGACGAAGACCGCCCACAGCGTCTCGGTGGTGGGCGACTGAAGCGTCTTCCACTCGCTGCCGTCCCAGCGCAATACCAGGCCCTCGCCACCCACCACGAACACGTCGTCGATGCTGCTCCCGGCCACGCCGTGGAGGTCGCTGGTGCTGCCCGTGTCGCACGCACTCCACGCCCCGTCCTTGCGCCGGACGCAGTCGCCGCCGTCGCCCACCGCGAAGGCCTGCTGCCCGTCGGCGTATACGTCGTTGAGCCGCTCGTTGTTGGGCAGCGCCTCGTAGGCCCACGAGGTGCCGTCGTAGGCCCAGGCTCGGCCGAAGCCCACCGCGAACAGCGCGGAGGCGCTCGACCCGCCGACCGCCTCGAGCTGCGAGGTGTCGCCCAGGGAGCCGGTGTTCCAGGTGCCGCCCGCGTACTGGGCCACCGTGCCGATGGTGGTGGAGGCGGCGAGGATGGTGTCGGCGTCTTGTCCCTGTCCCCAGAGGTCGGTCAGGTCCGCGTCGTCGACGTCGATGTCCATGTAGGTCCAGTCGCCGTCGCTGCCGCCCAACCAGGCGTAGCCGCCGCTGCCCACGACGTACACGCCCGCACCGGAGGCGTAGATGCCGAAGATGGTGCTGTTGGTCTCGATGCGGTGCTGCTCCCAGACCGGGATGGTGTCGGGATCCGGCGCGGTGTCTTCTTGGGCGGAGTCGCCCGACGAGTCGACCTGCTGGTCGTCGTTGCCGGTACAGGCAAACAGCGCGAGGGCGAGGAGCATCACGGGCACCCGGGGGGCCGCTATCCTATCCGCTCTGGCTGCCGATCACGCTGCTGATGCTGTAGAGGCCCGGGGGGCGGCCGCGCAACCAGCGGGCACAGCGCACGGCCCCGGCGGCAAACAGCCCACGGTGCGTCGCGACGTGCGCCAACTCGACCCGCTCGCCGGGACCACACAGGTACACGCGGTGCTCGCCCACGATGTCGCCGCCCCGCACGGCGTGGATGCCGATCTCGCCCTGCCCCCGGGCGCCGTCGCGACCCACCCGCACCTGGCCGAGCCCCTCCGCGAGCCGAAGCGCCGTCCCCGAGGGGGCGTCGCGTTTCTGGTTGTGGTGGAGCTCCACGATCTCGGCGTCCCAGCCGGGCAGCGCCGCGGCGGCCTCGCGGACGAGGCGGGCGAGGACCGCCACGCCCAGCGAGAAGTTCGCGGCGTGCAACAACGCCACCCGCGGCTGGGTGGGCGGCGTCCAGCCCGTGGTGCCCGTCACAACCGGGCAGCGGGCACCGGCCAGCAGCCGCTCCACCCCCTCGGGCGTCGAGAAGTCGATGACGACGTCGGCGTCGACGTCGGCGGGTAGCTCCCGGCCGCAGGC
>CAYHRZ010000106.1:3667-12523 GCA_964359125.1 uncultured Klebsiella sp.
CCGCAGGCCCACGCGAGCACGAGGTCGTCGTGGCGGGCGATCTCCTCCACCACCAGCCGCCCCATGCGCCCGGTGGCGCCGTTGACGCCGACCCTCAAGCGAGGTCCTTGTTGAGCGCCCAGTCGGGCGGCGAGCCCGCGGCGAGCGGCGGGCGGACCTCGTCCAGGCACAGCCCCATGTCGGCCATGAGCGCCTTCACTGGCACCGGGTTCACCTCCGCGAAGAGGTAGGTGATCACCGGGTAGAGGGCGGCGTGCTCCTTCATCGCGGTGGCGTTGTCGCCTCGCTGGAAGGCGTCGTAGATCGCCACGCAGCGCCGAGGCGCCACGTTGCTCAGCACGCTCACCACGCCCGCGGCGCCCACCGAGAGCAGCGGCAGCCACGTGAAGTCGTCCCCGCTGAGCACCGGCTTGGCGCAGCGCTGCATGAAGTCCTGGCCGTAGGCCACGTCGCCGGTGGCTTCCTTCACCGCCACCACGCCATCTTGTTCGCAGAGCGCGGCGAGGTCGGCTGCCGAGAGGCGTTGACCGGTGCGGCCCGGCACGTGGTACACCACCAGCGGCAAACCCGGCGCGCAGGCCGCGGCCACGTGCGCCAACAGGCCCGCGCGATTCGGCTTGTTGTAGTAGGGCAGGACCAGGAGCCCGGCGTCGGCGCCCTTGGCCTTGGCCCGCACCACGTTGGCGACGGTGCTGCGGGTGTCGTTTGTGCCCACGCCCATCGTCACCACGCACTTGCCGCGCGCCAGTTCCAGCGCGTCGTGCAACAGCGCGGCGCCCTCGTCGGCCGACAGGGTGGGCGACTCGCCGGTGGTGCCGCCCACGACGATGCCGTGGACACCCGCGCGCACCTGCCGGGCGACGATCCCCTCCCAGGCCGCGAGGTCCAACTCGCCGCCGTTGAAGGGGGTCACCAGCGCGGTGTGGACACCGTGCAACCGCATCAGAACTCGATGGCGCCCACGAGGCGCGCGCCCACCGCCGGGGCATCGAAGCCGCCGCCGAGGTCCTCGTCTTCGTACTTGGAGTAGAGCGGGCCGGGCAGCAAGACGCCGAAGGTGCCCTGGAACCACACGTGCGGGTGTGGATCCACGCGCAGTGAGAGGTCGAACTCGTTGCCGTACCCCTCGTTGGCCTCGTTGGCGCCCTCGCCGTCGGCGCGGCCCGCGACCAGCCACGCGGCCTCCGCCTCGAGCTGCGGGAGAATCTTGTAGCGGATCGAGGGGCGGAAGTACACCGCGTTGCTGATGGCGTCACCCGACTGCGCCGCGTCGAGGGTGCGCCCGCCGTTGCTGTCGTTCATGACGCTGGTTTGCAGCGTGGGGAGCGGCTCCTCGAACAGCAACAAGCCCACGTTGTGGTCCCGGTCGAAGGAGAACGCGGTGAGTTTCTCGTCGTCGGGGTCGTCGTCGCCAGTGGCCACGCCGAACTCGCCGCCGAAGCCCAGCTTCTCGCCCTGGTAGTGCCCCTTGGCCATCACGCCGAACGCCATCACCGTGATGTCGTTGGCGCCGGTTTCGAGGTCGCCCCCGCCAAACACCCCCACCGCCTCGACCTCGGCGTGGACCGGGCCCAGTTGGGCCATGGCCCAGAGGTCGCCGGTGTACGCCTGGTACGCGTAGGGCTCTTCTGGCCGGAAGCGGTAGTTGTTGAGCATGCCCACGCCGAGGGTCTCGGTGCGGTAGCCCACGGCCAGCGAGGCGGCCTGCATGTCGTCGGGGGCGCCGAGGAACCCCTCGTACTGCACGTCGTAGGCGCCCATGATGAAGACCGGGCCCACCTTGGTGGTGACCTGGAAGCGGTCGGCGCTGTCGCCGTACTCGTCGTAAACGTCGTTGCCGTCGTTCCAGAGGATCCCTGACCCCCACTGCATGGGCATCCGCCCGAGGCTGAAGCGGCCCCAGCCGGTGTAGGCCTCGCCCCAGCCGCGGACGGCCTGCATGCCCGTGCCCTCGGTGACCACGCCGTCGACCATCGTGGACGAGGTGGTTTCCCCGGTGACCGGGTCCACGTAGACGTCGGGGTTCTCCCCCCACAACGCCAGCCTGAACACGTCGACCTGGGCGTGGATGGCGGCGTGATCGGAGATCATCCACGACGGGCGCAACAAGAGCCGGTGGTCGAAGTAATTCGACGTGCCCTCGGCGTTCGGGTTGGTCGTCGACAACGACAACGAGTCGTAGAGCAGCGCACGGCCCCGGTAGAACCCCTGCCAGGTGAGTTCGGCGGCCTGGGCGTTGGTCGACAGAAACAAGAGGGCGAGCACGCGGGCTCCGGTCGGAAGGGCGGGCCTCGGTAGCATCTATTCGCGACCGGGGCAATCGGGGTTGACGAGGCTCGCCGCCGGGGTGAGGTTCGCCCCATGCTCGAACTATTCAAGGTCATGTGGGATCGCTGGCAGGGCGTGGCGGCCGGCATCATGACCGTGCAGAACACGATCCTCATGGGCCTGGCCTACTTCGTGGGCGTCGGACCCGTGGCTCTCGGTTTCCGCCTGACCGGGCGACAGCTCATCGACCGGGCGCCCGCGCCGCCTTCGGCACCCACCTACTGGCTGCCCCGGAGCGGGAAGAACATCACCATGACCGAGGCCAACCGGCAGTTCTGAGCCGCTACAGCGTGTAGATGAACGGCAACACCGGTGCCGCCTCGGCGATGAGGATGAAGGCCACCATCGCGACGAGCACGAGCACGATCGGCGTCATCCACCAGGCCTTCTCGTGGACCAGGAAGTCGACGAACTCCGCCACGATGCCCCGGGGAGCGTCGGGGAGTTGCGGCGTGGACTCGGAGGTCTGGGGCTCTTGGGGGGTAGACATGCGGGAATCGTACCCTAGTCCGCGCCGCGGGTGTTATGGATAACCTTGCGGAAAACATCGGGAGGGTGCGTTTCCCAGGGGTGGGAAGGGGGCTTCCCACTGCAGCACTACCCGCCTTCTGCCTTCGCTACTCCAAGATGGACCCGCGAAACCAAAATATCAACAAGCCGGCCACGCCGAGCAGCGACAGGGCGCTGCCTCGGCGGCCGCCCAGGCGCTCGCTGGTGCAACCGAGCGCCACCGTGGAGAGCAGCACCAGCGGCAGGAAGTAGTGGGTGGGGCGGTGGTCGATCGTGCACAGCAGGAGCGAGTAGACGAGCGCGGTGCCCAGCGCGACGCGGGTGCCCCGGGGCCAGGCCAGCGCCGCCAAGAGCGGGGTGGCGCCCGCGTACAGCAGCCAGTTCCGGTAGAAGTCCGGAACCCGGGCGAGCAGCGCCGGGAGGTCGTCCTCCTCGTTCCAGTGCTCCGGCCCCGTTTCCCAGGTGACGGTCGCGAGCCACTGTTCCAGGTGCCCGGTCGCGAAGCCGACCAGGCCGGTGGCGATCATCGCGAGGACGACGACGGCCACCGCGCGGAAGGCGGCGCGCACCCGCCCGGCAAAGACGGCGGCCACCACCACGACGCCCGTGGCTGGGTAGCGCAACAACTGCGCGGCGAGGCCGGTGAGCTCGAAGCGGCCGGGTCGGAAGGGCTCCTCGGCGAGGGCATTGACGGCCGCGAGCAGGGCCAGCGCGTACAGGGTGTCGGGCATGCCCGCGCTGCCGGCGGTGACGACGAGTTTCCCGACCGAGACCGCCGCGAGCCCCGGCAGCAGCCAGGCCGGGCCGGGGGCACCGGGGGCGTAGGCCGAAAGGAAGGAGATCCCGGCGAGGGCGACGGCCACGAGGAGCCATGCGTGCAGCACGTTGGCGGTGGGCACGTCGCCACCGGTGACCGCGAGCGTGGCCCCGTAGATCGGTGTCCACAGGGGCGGCTGCACGTCGGTCACCCAGCGGTCCCGCGCCCAGTCCACCTGCTCCACCATGTTGAGCAACTGGTAGTAGTGGGCCACGCGCAGCTCGCCGCTGGCGTCGAGCGACCACAGCGCGTCCTGCGAGGGGATCGCGTACACCGTCACCGCGCGGTCGGCGCGGAACACCACGTCGCCGCTCACCCACGCCCGACCCACGCCGCGTTGCCCCTCGCGGTAGCGCCGGACTGGGCCCTCGTCGTCGTCCTCGGTGGGCGAGGCCTGGACAGAGAACACCTGGTCGCCCGCGATGAACACCGTCCCCACCTCGCCGTACACCGCCAGGAGCAGGTCAGTGTCGGAGTGCAGGGTGGCGATGCCGGCGGTTTCCAGGCGCACGAGCCCCGCGTCGTCGACGGGGGTGGCCGCCGTCCACCCCTCGCCCAACTCGGGGGCCGGGGACTCGGCGGGCAGGCGGTCGGCCGCGCCGTCGCCGGGCCACCAGTAGCGGTCGAGGGGCCGCGCCACGTCGGTGCGCTGCCCGTAGAACCACGCCGCCAGCAGGAAGATCGAGGCGCCGGCTGCGACCCACTCCCGGCGGGTCGGAGTTTCCAGCGGCGCGCGGCGGGCCAGCGCAACCACGACGGTCGCCGCGATGCCCACCCCGAGGGCGACGCCCGGCGACGGGTTTTGTCGCGACACAGCGAGCACGAGTAGCGCTGGGATCGCGCCCAGCAGCGCACCATCCACGACGGCCCGGAAGGGATGAACCGGTGCCCGGCCCATCGCCAGTCGCAGAGCCAGGCCGGGCAAGAGATACACCAGCGGCACCGCGACGATCGCCGTCCAGGTCTCGCTGCCCGTGGGGATCGTCACCGGGCAGCCGTCACTTGGTGATGGTCTGCCGGTACAGTTCGGCGCCGGTGTCGTCGTAGAACACGCCGGTGAGGTCGCGGCCGTTGATCTCCACCCACAAGAAGCCGTTGTCGGAGGCCTCGAAGTAGCTGGCGTTGGTGCCCACCAGCGGGTAGGTCCCCGCGCCGCCGCCGCCGGCCACGAGGAACTCGGTGCCGCACTGGGGTTCCAGCCACTGCAGGGTGTGGTCGTGGCCCGCGAGGTAGAGGTCCACGTTGCCGCAGATGTAGGCGTCGAAGAAGTCTTTCATCGCCTCCCCCTCGCCGGCGCGGCCGTCGAACTCGCCGGCGTTGCCGTGGGG
This sequence comes from uncultured Klebsiella sp., assembly GCA_964359125.1. GTDB lineage: Bacteria > Myxococcota_A > UBA796 > UBA796 > SXON01 > SXON01. The sequence goes on from CAYHRZ010000106.1 coordinate 8,651, forward strand.
GCCGTTGCTGATGTAGGGGTGGTGGCCGATGGCCACGCTCCAGGTGGTGCTCAGGCTGGCGATGGCGGTTGGGATCCACGCTTCCTGGTCGGAACCGTAGCCTAGCTGCAAAGACTGGCTATCGAGGCCGATCACCGTGAGGTCGTCTTCGATCTCGGTGTAGTACCGCGTGGGCATGTACCACTTGGTGCTGTAGGCGGTGTAGGCCACCTGGGCCGCCGCGCGACCGGTGTCGTAGTAGCCGCCGTAGTCGTGATTGCCGAGCACCGCCATGAAGCGGAAACCTAGGCCCGCGTAAGGGATCTCGAAGTGCGAGGTCCACAGCGGGTCGGCCACGTCCTCCACGCCGGCGCCGTAGAAGTTGTCGCCCAGGTACAGCGCGAAGTCGCAGCCGTAGAGGAAGCAGATGTCTTCGATGGCCTCGGCCACCCGCTCCTGCCGCGCGTCGCCTGTGCCCGCGTCGCCGATTGCCACGAAGCGCACCACGTCGTTGCAGCCGCCGGTGTCGGCCGAGTCGCAGGGCTCGGGCGTGTAGACGGCGCTGTCGGTCACCACCGGCGCGGTGTCGAAGCCGCCGGTGTCGACCTTCGAGGAGCCGCCGGTGTCGGTCGACGAGGTGTCGGTCGACGAGGTGTCGGTCGACGACGTGTCGGTCGACGACGTGTCCTCGGTGTCGCAGGGGCAGCCGGTGCCGCTGTCGCCGGTGTCGGGGGGCCCGGAGCCGCCGCCCGAGTCGGGCGCGGCCGTGTCGCCCGTGTCACCGGGGGTGCCGGAGTCGCCACCGCTCCCGCCGCTGTCGCACGGGCAACTCTCGCCAGTGTCGGCGGTGTCGCCCGTACCGGAGCCGGTGTCGCCGGTGTCCTTGCCGGTGTCGCCCGTGTCGGGGGGCGAGGTGTCGCCGGTGTCGACGGGGAAGCCGGTGTCGGCGCTGTCGCCCGAGTCGTGGCCGCTGTCGTGGCCGCTGTCGTGGCCGCTGTCGTCGCTGACGGTGTCGCCGGAGTGCGCGCGATCGTCGGCGGCGCGCACCCCGAGGCTCCACGCCGGGTCCGCGGGGACGGCGTCGTCGGGAGGAACCGAGCAGGCGAAAAAGAGGGTGGTGACGAGGGGCAGGCGCATCCGTTACGAACCCATCGTACCCCGGAAGCCTCGATGTGGACGCTGAACGACAAGGTGGTGATCGTCACCGGCGCCAGCCGCGGCGTGGGGGCGGCCTGTGCCGAGGCACTGGCGAAACGCGGGGCGAAGCTGGTGCTCGCTAGCAAGACCCTCGATCCCGACCCCCGGCTGCCCGGCACCCTGCTCGATACCCAGCGGGCCTGCGAGGCTGCTGGCAGCGAGGCGATCGTGGTGCAGTTCGACGCCCGAGACAGCGTGGCCTGCGACGCGCTGGTGGAGCGCGCCGTGGCGCACTTCGGCGCCTTGCACGGGCTGGTCAACAACGCCGGCGCGATCTTCTGGTCGCCGGTGGCCGACTGGACCACCAAGCGCTTCGACCTGGTGTTCGGGGTGAACGTGCGCGCCAGCTTCGCGCTGTCGCGCGCCGCGATTCCCCACCTGCGGAAGGAGGGGGGCCACGTGCTGATGATGTCGCCGCCGATCGTGCCTGCGGCCCTGCCCGGCAAGGCGCCTTACCTGGTGTCGAAGTGGGGCATGACCGCCCTGGCCATGGCGATCGACGCCGAGGAGGCGCACAACGGCGTGGCGGCAGCGTCGTTGTGGCCGGTCACGGCGATCCAGACGGCGGCCACGGTGAACCTCGGCATGGGCGACGCCACCCAGTGGCGCACGGTCGACGTCCTGGCCGACGCGACGGTAGCGCTGTTGTCTCGCGACCCGCGCACCTCGCGCTTCCGCGCCTGGCTCGACGAGGACGTGCTCAACGAGGAGCGGGTCTACGACTTCAGGAAGTACCGCTGCGACCCGGCCCACGAGCCCTCGCCGATGTCGATCGAGCTGGTGGACCCCGGTTGGGGGAAGCGGCACGGGCGGTAGGCGGCCCCCGCAACGTGCCGGCCCCGCCGACTACTCCACCACGCAGACGTTCGCGGCGCAGTCCAGGCTGCTGCCGCCCTCGTAGCTCACGCCGCCCGCCTCGCTGTAGTCGGCGCCGTAGATGTCGTCGGGTACGTTGTCGTCGAAGCTGAGGCCGGTGCCGCTCACGACGGCCTGATAGTACACGAATAGCCCGCCGCCGCGCTGGGCGGTGTTGCCGGAAAACGCCACCCCCTCCAGGGAGAGCTCACCGTCGACCAACAAGCCTCCCCCCTCGGCGCCGGTGTTGGTGTTGCCGCGGAACTCGCCACCGGCCATCGTGAGCGTGGTCTCGTAGGCCCACAGCGCCCCGGCGAAGTGGCTCGAGGTGTTTTCGACGAATTCCACGTCGTGCAGGGCGGCCGTGGCGTAGAACAGCGCCGCCGCCCCGCCGTCGAGGCCCCCGTTGCCCTGAAAGAGCACGCTGTCGAGGGTGGCGTGGCTGTACCAGAGCGTGAACGCGCCGCCGTCGTCTTCCGAGACGTTGTCGACGAAGGTGGTCCGCAGCAGGCTCACCTCGCAGCCCTCCACGTAGAGCCCCGCCCCGTCGTTGGCGAAGTTGTTGGAGAACACCACGTCGGTGGTGCTCACGGCGCCGTAGGCCTCGCAGTACACGCCGCCCCCGCCGGAGTTGTGGTCCACGTCGAGCCCGGCACCGCGGTCCAGCGTGAGGTTCTGCACGTCGACGGCCCCGTCGGGACCGGCCACGTCGAGGATCGTGCCGCTCTCGCCGCCCGAGAGCACGGTGCTGGCAGGATCGTCGCCGAGTCCCACCACGACCATGGGCGCCCGCACGAGGAGGCGCGCGTACCAGGTGCGCGGGCACACGTAGAGGGTGCCGGCGGTGTCGAGGGTGGTGTAGGTGCCGGTGAGGAACACCTCGGTGAGGTCGGTGTCGATGCCCGCGCCGTCGCGGTGGACCACCACCGGGTCGCGACAGTCGATGCCCGGCACCGACTCGCCCGTGTCGGCGGTGTCGCCCGGGTCGCCGGTCTCACCCGTGTCGGCGGTGTCGACCGGCGCAGCGGACTCGCCGGCGTCGACGGGGGCGCTGTCGTCGTCCGGAGCCGCGCAGGCCAGTACCAGCGGGATCAGTCGCATGTCACCGCGACGACGTAGTCGATGTCGACGTCGGACCCGACGGCCGGGGGCGTCTCGGGGTCGAAGACGACGGCGTTGTCGTCGTCGTCGTAGCTCCAGCCGCTGCTGACGACCACGCTGTCGACCCTCACCCGCAGGCTCCACGACTGGGGTACCTGACTCAGCGCGAACCGCCGCCCGGTCTCGCCCATGCACGCGCTCGCCAGGGCCTCCATGTGCGCGGTCCAGTCCGACTCGCACACGCTCAGGAACACGCCCCCGGTCATCGCCGCGGCGTCGGAGAAGGGCTGGAAGGGCTCGGCAGTGTAGGGCGAGCCGGTGCAACCCCGGGGCACGTCGCCGCCGATCCCGTGTACCACGATGTCGGAACTGTTGGCCTTGTAGGTACGATACTCGGTGACGTAAGACACGTAGTCGCCGCTCGACTGCTCCATGTCGGTGTTGAGCCCCACGAGGTTGAGCTTCGACTCCGCCCACTCGGGGTCCTCGTCGAGGAGCCAGTCGGCGTTGACGTAGATGCCGCTGGCCAGCGTCTGCAGCAAGTAGTCGTTGTCGCCGGTGGCGCCCGCGGCCATCTCCTCGAGGGCCTCGGTGGCGTCGTCGGCGTCCATCGTGTCGTCGATGTACTGGGTGCTCCCCGCCACGCGCCCATCCGTCGAGTGGACGAGCGCCACCCGGTAGCCGATGCCCTCGCCCTGCAGCGTTTCCACGAAGGTGGGGAAGTGCCTCAGCAAGAGCGAG
>CAYHRZ010000107.1:0-12360 GCA_964359125.1 uncultured Klebsiella sp.
GAGGAACTCTACGAGGCGCGGCTCATCAAGGTCTTGTACTGCACGAGCACCTTCGCCCTCGGCATCAACATGCCCGCCCGCACCGCCGTGTTCGACGGCCTGCGCAAGTTCGACGGGCGTTCGCTGCGCCCGCTGACGACGCGGGAGTTCATGCAGAAGGCGGGGCGCGCCGGGCGGCGTGGCATGGACGAGGTGGGCCACGTGGTGATCCGCACCGACGCCGAGGAGTGGCACTACAACGAGCGCTCCCTGCAAACCTACCTGCGCGGCGAGCCGGAACCGGTGCGTTCGAGCTTCGCCCTGTCGTTCAACTCGATTGTCAACTTGCTGGAACGGGCGGGCAAGGCCCACATCCGCGAGGTCGTCGACCGGAGCTTCCTCGCGTTCACCCTCCAGAGCGAGGTGAAGCGCCTGGAACGCGACGCCGCCGTGCTGGCCGGGCAGACCGATCGCCGGAGCAAGAAAGACGCCGAGAAGCTCACCAAGCGCGCGGAGGTGGCGTCGGGCCGGGTCTGGGACGACGTGGAGGCGCGCATCGAGTTCCTCACCCGCATCGGCTACCTCGACCAGGACGGCGCGCTCAACGCCGGCGGCCGCGTGCTGCGGCACGTGCAGATCGAGGAGATCCTCGTCACCGAGTTGGTGCTGGAGGGCATCCTGGAGGACCTGGAGCCCGCGCGCCTCTTCGGGCTACTCTGCGCCGTGAACAAGGAGTTCGGTCGCGACGTCCGCGTGCGGGCCCAGCTCAAGGACCAGGACCTGGCGGTGGCGCGGGCGGTGCAGAAGGTGCGCGCGGGCGACGTGGTGCGCGAGTCCGAGCACATCACCGGCTCCGAGGTGTGCTGGTGCCCGGAGATGATCCCCTACGGCCGCATGTGGGCCGAGGGCAAGTCGCTGCCGGAGCTGATGAACTGGCTGGAGTCGCAAGCCGACATCAGCGGGGACCTCGTCGGCGCCTTCCGCCGGGCCAAGGACCTCGCGGGTCAACTCATCGACGTGTGGGCCGAGCAGCCCGAGCGCGGCGCCATGCTCCGCCAGTTGCTGCGGGACGTGAGTCGCGACGAGGTGTTGGTGGTTGATTAGCTTTCAGCTTTCAGCTTTCAGCTTTCAGCAGGTAGCGGGCTCGTCACGGCTGACGGCCGCCCCCTGACCCCTGACCCCTGACCGCTGACCGCCGACCGCCGACCGCCGACCGCTCGCCACTCACCTCGGCCGCCCACCCATCCGTGGTGGCGGGGGCCCGAAGCCCGAGTTGGCGGCAGCCTGCTGCGGCAACTTGCCGGCCGCGCGGGCCTGCTCCACCAGGACCTCCTGCGGGATGTGCTCGGGGAAGAACTGGTACCAGCCCTCGCCGAACACCTTGAAGTCCGGGCGGCGGCGGTTCTGCATCTCGGCCTGGATCGCCAGGAGCGGGGCGGACTTGGGCGAGCCCTTGATCCCGCGACCCACCACCTGGAGCGCCTCCTCCCGCCGCCGGGCCTCGTTGAGCACGTACACCCAGACCCCGAAGAACAGCGCCTCGTTGCTGGCCGGTCCCTCGGCCGCCGTGAACGTCTTGTGCGCCCCGTCGGTGTCGTTCGCGCGGTGCTGGCAACAGGCCAGGAGCGCCCGCGCCCGCCAGTCGCGGTTCCAGGACTTCTCGAGGTGTGCCCTGGCGCTGGCGAAGCGCTCCTTCGACGCCGTCACCTGGCGCTGCATGAGCATGGAGCAGGCCTCGAGGTAGTCGAGCGCGCCCAGCTGCGACTCCACCTGCTTCGCCACCAGCACCTGCCACTTCCCGTGGGGGAGCGCGGTGAGCATCGTGGCCCGCGCCGCGGGCAACTGCCCGGCTTGTAGCTGCTCCATCGCCACCTTGAAGATGGCCTCGACCTGCTTTCCGGTGCGCCGGGCCAGGAGGATGAACGCCACGATGAAGAACAGGATCGCGGGCACGAAGCCCGCCACCCAGTCCACCAGGACCGCGCCGATGCCGTAGCCGACGAGCGCGGCCGCGCCCGCGAGGAGGAGGTTGTACATGGCCGCGGGGTAACCGGAAGCCGGGCGGAGCTACAGGCCGAACCCGGTGTCGAAGCCGTCGCCCTGCTGCATCACCGCGATCACGTCGCCCGCGGCGCCGCTGAGGCCGCCCGCCGAGTCGACGCCGTCGCCCACGGTGTAGGTGTCGCTGTAGGTGTAGGTACCGGCGAAACCGTCGCCGGACCACACCACGCCCGCCTCGTACTTGAAGCTGTGGATCGTGTCGGAGGACGACGTCCACGTGCCCTGGAGCGAGAGGTCGAAGGCGTTGCAGTTGTCGTCGTGTTGTACGAAACCGCCCTTCCACGTGACGGACTGCCCGTCGACCAACGCGGGGTCGCCCATGCGCTCGCGCACGTCGATGGCCGTGATGTTCACGCTGTCGGCCGAGGCCTCGTAGGTGAGGTCCCACCGCCACCAGCCATTGACCAGGGCGGAGTAGCTGACGTCGTCGTAGCCCTCCACCGTGGCGTTGGCCTTCTCGGTGGCGCTCGACGACATGTTGAGCACGTCGTGGAAGACGGCGTAGGTGCCGTTGACGCGGGTGGGCTTGCCGCAGTCGGCATCGCAAGCAACGAGGGAGAGGAGGAGGGCGATCATCCCGCGGAATGTAGCACAGCCACGCGGGCGATACACCTCCCCGTGCGCGCTCGTTTTCCCGTGCTCGACCCCGCCGCCTGCGTGCCCTGTGGCCTCTGCGAGGTGGCGTGCGTCGAAGCCCGCTACGGGCTTACAGACCTGCAACCCGACGATCCCGTCGTGCTCGAGCGACGCCGCCTGCGCATCCGGGTGGTCGCCGAACTCCCCACGCTGGACGTGTGCTTTCACTGCGCCGAGAGCCCTTGCGTTCCGGTGTGTCCTCACGACGCCCTGCTCCGTTTCCGTGACGGCCGCGTGGAGCTGCTGGAGGACCGCTGCACCGGTTGCGGCAAGTGCGTGGCGGCGTGCACCTACGGCGCGATTCGCCGCGTGACCGACCTCGACATCGCGGTCAAGTGTGACGGCTGCGCGCCCATCGGCGGGGCGCCCGCCTGCTTGCCCGCCTGCCCCAGCGGGGCGCTGTCGCTCGCGGTGCGATAACCGCCCGCGCATGGCCATCGAACTGCGCTGCTTCACCTACATCGACATCCTCCAACCGCAGACGGCGTCGTTCCTGGCCACCGTCAGCCGGGGGTACATGCCCCTGGAGCGCCAGGCGGCGGTGTTCTTCGAGGTGGCCCCCGGGATGGACATCAACGTCGTCACCGACATCGCGCTGAAGCGCACCTCCTGCACGCCGGGGATGCAGATCGTCGAGCGCCAGTTCGGGTGCCTGCAGTTGCAGCACTACGACCAGGGCCAGATCCGCGCGGCGGGCGAGGCGGTGCTCGAGGCGTTGCAGCTCAAGGAGCAGGACCGGCTCCGGCCGCGCCTGGTGAGCGCGCAGACCATCACCGGCGTGCACGGCTACCACGCGCAGATCACCAACCGCATGCGGCACGGCAACTTCCTCGACGAGGGGCGCACCCTCTACGTGATGGAAGTGCACCCCGCCGGCTACGCCCTCATCGCCGCCAACGAGGCGGAGAAAGCTGCCAAGGTCGACATCCTCGAAGTGCTCAGCTTCGGCGCCTTCGGCCGGCTGTACCTCGGCGGCGACGAGGAGGAGATCAAGTGCGCAGCGGCCGCCGCGATCGCCGTGCTCGAGAGCATCGACGGGCGGGCCAACGAGGGGCCCGGCGCCACGTTCTACTAGGCCGAGCTACTGCGAGATCGTCGCGTAGAAGTAGCTGCGGTCGCTGAGGTCGTTGCTCTCCCAGGGGTCGAGCAGGAAGTCGACGGTGGAGCCCACGTTCACCGTCACCACCTTGTCGACGTCGGTGCCGACGTCGTCCCAGCCCTCGATGTACCAGGCCCAGCGGGTGACGCCGTCGACGTGGATGTACCCGGCCACCCCGCTACTGTCGCCGTCGACGCTCAGCTTGGCGAGGTGTCCCTGGACCCGCACGTCGCCGCTCACCGTCGACACCCACCGGCGCACCGCCCACTGCTCCACCGGCGTGCGGCCGCCGCTGGTGGTCTCGCCGTTGGGGTGCATGGTCGAGGCGTCGATGAAGGTCCAGAACTCTCCGCCGGCGGCGGCATACCAGCCAGGGTCGGGGCCGCCGTAGTTGTAGGTGGGCATCTCCACGAAGGTGTTGGCCCCGTCGGGCTCGATGTAGCCGTAGTACCAGCCGTTCTCGCCCTGCACGTCGGAGAAGTCGGCGACCGCGTCGGCGAGCAGAGTTTGCCCGGTGTCCGCCGTGTCGGCCGTGTCGGCGGTGTCGCCCGTCTCGGTAGTGCCGCTGTCGCCGGCCCCCGTGTCGCCGGTGTCGACCACGCCGGTGTCGCCGGTGTCGCCGGTCTCGTCGCCGCCGCTGGTGTCGACCCAGTAGGCGTTGCCCGTCTCGCCGCCGCCGTCCTTCTCGGGCGGGCTGGGCTCGCAGGCGATGAAGATGAACGGCAACATGGGCACCTCGCCAGCGGAACTTACCGCCGGAACTGAGCGTTTTCTACGCTGTCCATGTCAAGGTACGCAACGACCAGCGGCGGGGCTGCCTGGGATTCGCAAAATACCAAAATCAGGGCGAGAAGGCCGGGGCGCCTCCCTTGCGGGGGTCGCTGGCGGCGTCGAAGGCGCCGCCCGGCCGCCGGGTCACCACCTGCACGCTGCTGAACGGTTTCTCGATGGTCCGGAGGTCGTGCCCGGCCGCCTGCAACTCGGAGGTCGGGCCGAATCCCGGCTCGACCAGGAGGGCGTTGGGGATCCACTGGTGGTGCCAGCGAGGGGCGGACACCGCCTCGACCGCCGACGCGCCGTCGTCGATCACGGCGCGGAGGGCGAGCATCGTGGCGGTGATGATGAACGGGCCGCCGCTGCCGCCGACCGCGAGCTCCGGCTCCCCGTCCACGCCGAGCACCACGGTGGGCGTCATCGACGACAGGGGCCGTTTCCCCGGCTGCACGGCGTTCTGCGCCCCCTGCACCAGGCCGAAGGCGTTCGGCTGCCCGAGGCGGGTGGCGAAGTCGTCCATCTCGTTGTTGAGCACGACGCCGCTTCGCCCAGTGACGACGCGCGAGCCGAAGCTGGTGTTGATGGTGGTGGTGAGCGCCACGGCCACCCCCTCGGCGTCCATGGCGCTGATGTGTAGGGTGCCGTGGTCGTCGGGCGGCGGCGGCGCCGGGGCGTAGTGTTCCGGGGGGAACGTGGTCGCACCGCAGTCGGCGGCAAACGCCGATAGCCGCGTGGGCGACAACAAGCTCGGCACGTCGACCCTTGCGAAGTCCGGGTCCCCCCCGTACGCCGCGCGGTCCGCCATCGCGTGCTTGGTGGCCTCCACCTCGCAGTGCAGGCTCGTGCTGGGCGTGACGGTTCCGAGCACCTGCAGCAAGGCGATGCCCCCCGACGACGGCGGCGGCATCGTCAAGACGGTCCGCCCGGCGTACGTCCCGCGCAGGGGGGTCCGTGGTTTCACCTGGTACGCGGCGAAGTCGGCCATGGTCAACACGCCGCCCCGGGCCACCACCGTGTCGACCATGTCCTGGGCAACCCACCCCGAGCGGAAAGCCTCGCCGCCCGTCTCCACCCACGCCCGGAGCGCCTCCGCGAGCGCGGGGCGCCGGTTCCCGGTGAGGAAGATCGACTTCATCTCGGGCGCGGCCTCGAGTGAACGGCGGAGGTGCTCGCCCATCTCGAAGCCCTCGGTGGCCAGCCGGATCGCGGGCGCGGCGACGGTGGACAACGGGGCACGGCCGTACCGCCGGTGCAACTCGGCCAACCCGATACCCTCGCTGGGGACGGCCACCGCGAGGCCGCCCAGCGTCGACGTCCCCGGCTCGGCGTAGAGCGCCATGCTCGCCGCGGCGGGCGCCACCTCGCGGAAGTCGAGCACCGTGGCCTCCCCCTCGGCAGGCACCACCAGCGCGAAGCCCCCCCCGCCGAGACCCGACCCGGACGGCTGCACCACGCCGCTCGCCAGCGCCGCCGCGATCGCCGCGTCGACCGCGTTGCCCCCGGCGCGCAGGACCTCCGCCCCGGCCGCCGAGGCGAGGGGGTGGTCCGCCGCCACCGCGCCCGGCACGGGCATGGTGCCGTCGAAGCGCTGCGTGGCGCCGCCGGCGCCGCCGAGGTCGCCGTCGAGGTCGCGCTTGGCGCAACCGTGCAGCAGCAGCAGCGTCAGTAGCGCCATGCGAGGAACCCCAGGGCGAGCAAGACTTGGGCAGTCCAAAGCGGCAAGCCCACGGTGACCCTGCTCCGGGTCGCGAGCAGCAGCGGCAGCCCGCCGCCGACGGCGATGCCCACGCGCATCGCCGTTTCGGCCCAGTCGCCCCTGAGCTGGGTGGCGTGGAGCAGGATGTCGCCGGCGAGCAGCGCCACGCCGGCCTCGGCGCCGAGCCCCCCGAGGATGGCGGCCACCGCGCCCACCCACGGGGCCCCCTGCCCCGGGAGCACGATCGGGAGGTTCTCGAGCCCCATGGCCGCGAAGTCGGGCACGCCGCCGAGCATGAACAACCAGGTCACCAGGGCGAACCACACCGGAACCAGCGCCGGGCCGACGAGCGCCTTGCGATCAAGCTCCCGGTTGAACGCGGGACGTTCCCCGCCCCGGGCGAAGCCCACCAGCGCGAGCACGAGGCCCAGCGCGGCGACCGGCAACCCGCCCCAGCCCAAGGCGACCGCCGTGGCCCCGGAGAAGGGGCCCACCAGCGAGGCGCCGCTCGCCGCCATCACCAGCCGTGCACGGCGACGGTCGTCGGGCTCGCACAGCGACAGCGCCGCGGCCACCAGGACGTCGCCCAGGAGCGCCGCGACGAGCACCACGGCCCACCAGGATCGCGCACGCACCATCCCGCTGGCCCCCAGCGCGGACCACGCCGCGAGCAGCAGCGCCGCGCTCCAGGGCGGGTCGTGCACCAGGCTCTCTAGCAAGAACGCGGGGTGCAAGGCCTGCAGTCCCAACGCGAGGCCGGCGGCGGCGACCAGCCCGATCGGCAGCCACAGGTGGGCCCTCGTCAAGCGTCCCAGCAGGAGCAGCACGAAGCCGGCGACGCCGATGGCCACGGCGTTGCGAACGGCGGGGACCTCCATCATCGGTCGCTGCGGTCCACCACGGGGTTCGACATCGCGCCCACGCCCTCCACCGACACCGTCACGCGGTCGCCCGCCCGCAACGGACCCACGCCCGCCGGGGTCCCGGTGATGATCAGGTCGCCGGGTTCGAGGGTCATGATCGAGCTGACATAGGCGATCAACTCGGGGACGGAGAACACCATGTCGTTGGTGTTGCCCTGCTGCCTCACCCGCCGGTTCACGTCGCAGCCCACGGCGAGCTTGAACGGGGACAGGTGGGTGACGATGTGCGGGCCGACGGGGAGGAAGCTGTCGAAGCCCTTGGCCCGCGCGAAGAGTCCGTCTTCTTTCTGGAAGTCCCGCGCCGTCACGTCGTTGCAACAGGTGTAGCCAAACACGTAGTCGAGGGCCTGGTCCACCGTGACCCGCCGGCACCGGTGGCCGATCACCACGCCCAACTCCGCCTCGTGGTCCACCCGCGTGGTCCCCGGGGGGATCTCGATGGGTTGCCCGGGGCCGATGATCGCGCTGGGCGGCTTGAGGAACAGCCTCGGCCGGTCCGGCACCGGCTTGCCCATCTCGGCGGCGTGGTCGCGGTAGTTGCTACCGATGCCCACCACCTTCGACGGCAGGACCGGCGCGAGCAGGCGCGCGTCGGCGGCCGACGTGCCCACCTCTCGCCCGCCCGCCCAGGGGGCCCCGGTGAGCAGGCGAAAGCCCGTGCCGTCCGCACGGGCGAAGTACTCCATGCCGTTGACCTCGACGCGGACGTAGCGATTCATCGGAGACTCCCCTCGAGCTCGGCCATCACCTCGCTGGGATCGGCGGTGAACATCAAGAGCCCCCGCCACACCCATTTCTGCCACTGGTAGTCGTCCATCGGGCCCTGGGCCACGGCGAGGTGACAGCGCGGGAGTTCGCCGCCATAGGCGTCGGACAAGTCAGCGAACAACTTCTCGAACTCCTCCTCGTCCGGACGGTAGCCGACAAACAGCACCACCTGCTGCCGTAGCAGCGTGCGCAGCTGTTTCTTCACCTCGACCGGGATCGGCGTGCGCGCCGCGTCGGCGGCGGTGAGCACGAGTGTGTCGGGTCGCGACAGCTCGCCTCGCAGCCGCACCAGCGTGGCCCGCCCCGGTTCCCGCGCGGGCAGCGGGCTCTGCCGCCCGATCACGTCGAGGGTCACGCCGGCAGAGGTGGCCGCGCGCTCGATCATGTCGTCGTAGTTGGTGGTGAACAACAGCGGGAAGCGCTTCACCATCGCCAGGTGAGCCGGGAGCGGCGCCACCCCGGCGGCGCCCACCTCGGCGCCCAGGTAGGCCACCAACCGGTCGCGACCCTGCGCGGACTCGTAGGCGCCGGCGCCCTCGGCCACGCTCGCGACGATGCCCTTCTGCTTGCCCGCTGCCACGGCTGGCTTCTTCCAGCCCAGCCCCCGGGCGAGGGCGCGCTGGTCCGGGTACTCCGCCCCCGCCTCTTGCGCAGCTTCCAGCGTGGCGCGGTTGCCCACGAAGACCACGCAGCGGTCGTTCTTGACCGCCTCGATCACCTCGACGGGTAGGTTCATGCCAGCCCCACCATGCGCAGGACCTCGGCGATCTTGGCGCGGTCCCGCACCACCGCGCCCACCTGCCCCACGGTGAGGGCGGCGAGTCGCGACCCTAGCTCACCAGCCTGGCGCGGCTCCAAGCCCGATAGCCAGCCGTAGAGGTAGCCCCCCGCGTAGGTGTCGCCCGCGCCCGTGGTGTCGACCACGGTCGCCCGGAAGACCGGCACCCGGTACCGCTCGCCGCCGTGCAGGACCACGCTGCCCTCGGCGCCGAGTTTGACGACCACCGTCGTCGTCCAGCCCGCCAGGACGCCCACCGCCTCCTCGACCGGCAACCCGGTCACCGCCTCCGCTTCCTCCCGGTTGAGGAAGGCGATGTCGGCGTGGTCCTTGATGATCCACTCCACGTCGTCGCGGATGGTGCGGGCCACGAAGGGGTCCGCCACGTCGAAGCTCACGGGCACGCCGGCCGCCTCGGCCATGGCGAGCGCGGCGAAGGCCGTTTCCCGCACTGCCCCACCGAGGAACTTGTAGCCGGTGGTGTGGAAAAGTCGCGCCGAGCGGATGTGCTCGTCGAGGGCGCCGAGCTTGCCCAGGTGGGTGGCGGCCCCGAGGTCCGTGAGCATCGTGCGCTCACCGTCGCGCGTGCTGATCAGCGAAAGGCACTTCCCGGTGGGGAGGTCGGTGGAGATCGCCAGCGCGTGCCCGCCGCAGGACTCGTCGAGAGAGCGGGCGTAGTACGTGCCGAAAGCGTCGGCTCCTACCTGTCCGCCGTAGATGACCTTCGCGCCACACAAACCGAGGGTGGCGACGGTGTTGGCGCAGGATCCGCCGGAGTGGATCTCCACGCCCAGGGGCTGCACGCGGGCAAAAACTTCCGACCAGCGCTCGTGCGAGACCGGGTGCATCTGCCCGCGGGTGAGGCCGAGTTCGGCCAGCACCCCGTCGTCGTCGATCCGGACCAGGGCGTCGACAATCGCGTTTCCAAGGCCAACAGCGTCGTAGGACAAGCGGGGCTCCGAGGCGGGCGGGCATCTAACCCACCGGTGGTCCCGTGATAGCCGGGACCGGTGCGGCAGCGGCTCCTCCGTCTCCTCCCCGGCATCGTCGTCAGCGTCGGGTTCACGGCGTGGTTCTTGCTCCGCGCCCACTGGGGGGAGTTGGCCGACGCCCTGTACGGCGTGGACCTGCGCTGGGTGGCGGTCTCCGCCGCGGTCCTCTTCACCGAGTTCGTGATCCGCGCGCTCCGCTGGAAGGTCCTGTTGTGGGAGATCGCGCCGCGGGCGCGGGCGTGGCGCCTCTTCGTCGCCACGACGGTGGGGATGGCGCTCAACGTGGTGCTGCCGTTCCGCGCGGGTGACTTCGCCCGCCCGTGGCTGGGGAGCAGGGAAACCGGCACCCCGATGCTGCCGCTGTTCACCGTGGCGGTGATCGAGCGCGTGTTCGACATCCTCGGCCTGCTGAGCGTCTTCCTGTTGATGCTCGCGGTGCTCCCCGCCAACGCCGAGGCCCACGGGCAACTGGTCACCAACCTCAAGGTGTACGGCACAGCGTTCGGCGTGGCCGGCGTGCTGGGGCTGGGCACCTTCCTCGTCCTGGCCTCCCAGGAGGCCCGGGCGCGCAGCACCTTCGTCCGCCTGGCCTCGTTGGCCCCCGGCCCGCTGGCGAACAAGTTCATCACCCTCTTCGACGGCTTCGTGGGCGGGCTCTCCTCCGTACGCTCAGGAAAAGCGCTGCTGCAGAGCGCGCTGTTGTCGATGCTCCACTGGTTCAACGGCTCGCTCAGTATCTACGCGCTGATGCACGCCTTCGGCATCGACCTGCCCTTCGCCGCCGCCTGCTTCACCACGGTGGCCATCGCGCTGACCGTGGCGTTGCCCCAGGCCCCCGGCTTCTTCGGCGTGTTTCACTTCGCCATCGAGAACACCCTCACCCTCTGGGGCCAGGATCCGGGTCCCGCGCAGGCCTTCGCCATCGTCTTCTGGGGCGTGTCGTTCCTCCCCATCACGACGGTGGGCGCGTTTTTCTGGTGGAAGGAAGGGCTTTCGATGGGGATTCTTCGGAGCGTCGGCTCGTCCGGGGAACCAGCGAAGCCCTAACCCTGCAGCGCGCTCCGGTATCATCGGCGGATGTTGCTCCTCCTCGGCCTGGCCCAGGCCGCCACCCTCACCGTGGGCCCCTCCGGGACCTACGCCACCATCGCTGCCGCCGAGGCGGCCGCCGCCGACGGGGACGTGATCGAGATCGACGCGGGCACCTGGGCCGAGCCGCTGCGCCCGGCCGGGAAGGACCTCACCTACCGCAGCACCGCCGGGGCGGTGATCTCGGTGCCCGGCGTCGACTGCCTCACGGTGTACGCGGGCGAGGAGGTGAGCATCGAGGGTCTCACCTTCGACGGCTGCGACCACGCCGTGGCCAGCGCCTACTCCACGATCTACGCAACGGACTGCACCTTTTCCGACAACAGTTGCCAGTACGGTTGCGCCTTCGACGTCGACGCCACCGACATCGTCATCGAGAACAGCACCTTCGCCCGCAACGACGCGGCGATCTCCGGTGGCAGCATCTACGCCCAGGGCGGCGCCGACGTGACGGTCCGCAACTGCACCTTCGAGGACGGCGAGGCCCCCGACGGGGGCGACATCACCACGACCAGCGGCGGCGACCTGCTCGTCGAGGACTCCACCTTCTCCGGCAGCAGCGGCACTTCCGCCGGGGGCAGCTTGTGGGTGCGCTACAACGACAGCGTACGGTTGGACAACGTCAGCATGAGCGCCACGGGCAACCTCTACTACGGGGGCGTGGCCTACATCCACGCCAGCGGCGCGGTGGAGATTGTCGACAGCACCCTCAGCGGGGGGACCAGCCTTGGCTCCGGCGGCGGCCTCTACGTCGACAGTTGCACCTCGCTGACGCTCAGCGGCGCGAGCATCACCGACAGCACCGCCGCCAGCGACGGCGGCGGCGCCTACGTCGTCGGCACCCCCATCGTGGCCACCGACTCGCGTTTTTCGGGCAACACCGCCAACTACGGCGGGGGCCTGTTGTCGCACAGCTACGACATCACGCTCACCGACACCGACTTTTCCGACAACACCGCCCGCTACGAAGGGGGGGCCTTCTACGGACTCGGTAGCCACGTGGCCGAGTGGGACATGGTGGGCGGCCGGGTGAGTGACAACTACGCGGCCAGCAACGGCGGGGGTCTCTACGTCAACGACTTCGAGCCGCAGTCGTTCACCGGCGTGCACTTCACCGGCAACGCGTCGGGATCCTACGGGGGCGGGGCCTTCCTCCACGGCAACTACGGCAGCTACGGCCCCACCACCATGGAGGACCTGTACGTGGCCGACAACCTCGCCGCGGGCTTCGGCGGGGGCATCTGGTCGCAGTACACCGGGACGGTCATCTTGCGAGAGAGCGCGTTCATAGGCAACGAGGCGGTGGGCGACGGCGGCGGTTTCGGAACCACCGACACGACCGTCACCGTCACCGGCGTGCTCTTCGTGTCGAACAGCAGTGTCGATGGCGCGGGCCTCTACACCAACAACTCTTCACTCGACGTCGACAACCTCACCTTCGCCTGCAACGTGGCGTCGAGCGCGGGCGGAGCCGGTGTCATCCGGGCCTCCACCGTCGACATCGACGGCGTGGTGGCCGCGTACAACACCGGTACGACGATCCTCTACATCTCCGGCTCCAGTGT
>CAYHRZ010000108.1:0-4581 GCA_964359125.1 uncultured Klebsiella sp.
GGCGTCGCTGTCGGCGTCGCTGTCGGCGTCGCTGTCGGCGTCGCTGTCGGCGTCGGTATCGCCGTCCGCGTCGGTGTCCGCGTCGCTGTCGTCGTCGAACTCGTCCGTGTCGAGGATCAACGAGTCGGCCGGGCCGAGCACACAGGACGACAGCGAGAGCAGGGCGACCGAAAGCACCACCCCGGGAGTATAGCGCCCACCGGGCAGCACGCTGGCGCCAGGGAGTCGTCAACCCCCCGCGGCGGCTCGCCTAGGACTTCTGGTCGCCACGCGGCGGCAAATTGCCCTCCTCCGCCAGCTTCCGAAGCACCGCCGCCACGCGCTCGTCGAGCTCCGCCTCGCGGCGTGCGTCGTCGTCGGCCGTGTTCTCGCGGATGTGACGGATGAGGGTTTCTTGCACCTCGCGCGCCACCTCGTCGATGGGCTTGCCCGCGGGCTTCTTCGTGCTGGTCACTGCGGCAAACCTCCGAAGATACGCGCGTAGGAGTCAATCACGGCCTTCCGCACCTCGGGCGGTTCGTTGTCGAGGAACTTCAGGGCGTTCTCCAGGGCTCCCTTCGCGACGGCCGTGGGATCCTTCCCGTTGGCCCGCTCGCGGGTGACGAAGTCTTCCAGGATCTTCAACGAGGCCTCCAGCGCCTTCTGCCGGTCGGCCGGGGCCCCCACGTGCTGCGCCTCGAACTCGCCGGTGGCGTTGAGCGGCTTGACGTCGGGGTAGGCCTTCTGGCTCTTGTCGCTCAGCGACGCCCGGTTGAACTCACCCGGGGCGATGCCGAAGGCGCTCACCTGCCCGTCGGCCACCGCCTGCTTGTACTCGGGCGAGTCCATGAACCGCCTCATCTCCACCGCCCCGTCGACGTAGGAGTTGATGAAGGTCATGACATCGACCACCCGGCCACTGCCGCCGGCCCGTTCCAGCACGCTCTGGTACCGCGTGACAGGATCCGCCTCGGCGTAGCCGTACACCACCTTGAGCCCGCGGGCCTGGGCCGCCTTGAGCACCCAGGCGTTCTCGCCCGCGTCGCCCTCGCCGGCAGCGTCCCACACCGCGCCGAAGGTGGCCTTGTCGCCCATCGCGTCTTTCACGATGCCGGTGAGGTCGCCCTTGCCGGCCGCGCAGCCGCCGCTGGTGACGAAGATCTGCTTCAGCGGGTGACCGTCGGGCAGCTTGGCGAGCGCGTCGAGGCGGTCGGTAAACGCCATGCGGGCAATGGCCACCGCGGTGGGGTGCAGTGCGTGGTTGTTCTCGAGCCGGTAGGCCCGCTCCGCGTCGGTGGCCGGCTTGCTGCCCTGGCCGTACTCCGGCAAGAGGCGCTTCATCGCGTCGACCTCGAAGATCGGCTGGTCGGGGGTGCCGATGGCCTTGGCCATCTCCAGCGCGTCGTGCTTGGCCAGGTGGGGGTGTTTCTCCACCCAGTCGGCGAACGACGTCTCCGCCGCGCGCTCGCTGGCCGACAGCTTGGGCTGCCGGGGCATGCCGCCCTTGGCGAGCTGCGCCGCCATGTCGTCGGCGGAGAGCCTCGCGTCGAAGTGGTCGGGGTGCAGGCCGATGAGCGGCGTTTCCCCACGCTTCGGCGCGGTCACCACCTGGTCCGGCTCGGGGCTGGTCATCGACGGCCCCGGCCGCTTGGCCGTGTCGGTGCCCGAGGGGCTGTCGGCCGCCGCGCGGGCCGCCGGGTCCACGTCGGTTGCCGTGCGGCTCGCCGGGTCCGCGTCGGTGCGCGCCGTGGTCGAGTCGGTCTCGTTCGTGCGGGGCGCGCCGTTGGTGCTGCCGCCCGCAGGATCGGAACCCCGGGCGCCCGGCAAGGCCGGCGCCTGCCGGGTGCGCTCCTCGTCGCCCGCGGCCTTGACCGTCCATGCGTCGTCGTGCGCGCCGATCAGCCGCTGCTGGGTGGCCGCGTCGGCCTTCGCCAGCCGGATGAGCGTCTCGCGGTTGGCGGACCGGATCATGCGCTCCGCGTGGTGGAAGCTGCCCACGACGCCGTTGCTGTCGGTCGGCACCGAGCTGTGGGTCGACTGCATCATGAAGTTCTCGTCGACCATGTCGCGGAAGCCGCTCTCGATGCGCTTGCGCACCGCCGGCGAGGTGGCGGCCGCGCCGATCACGCGCACGGCGCCGTCGCCCGACTCGACCCCCACCACCACCGGGAAGGGGAACTCGCGCCCGCTGCCGTCGATGAGCGGCGTCATCCCCTGGATCTTGCCCAGCAGCTGCCCGGGTCCACCGGCCGCCTCGCCGTCCTGGCCGATGGTGAGGACCACGCGATCCGCCCAGAACTCCTGGCCGTCGTTGCCGACCATCTTGATCTGTTTCCGGCCCGTGGCCGGGTTGGTCTCGAAGGTGACACTCTTGACGTCGTCGGTGACGCTGCGGGTGATCTTCCCGCCCGCGTCGGCCTGCATCGAGGGGTCGAAGGCCGCGCCCGGGCGCTGGTTTCGGGGGAGGAAGCCATTGCCACGAGCCTCGGTGAACGTGAACCGCTCGATCTCCTGCATGGCACGCTGCGCCGCCACCTCGTCGCCGCGGGTGCGGGCGTCGGCGAGGCGGTCGTACATGCCTTCCAGCCGGGCCTTCTGCGGCCCGGGCATGTCGTCACTCGGGCGGGCCATGCGGCCGAGCCACTCCACCTCGCCCGCGTTCTTGTAGCTGCCCTCGGCACCCCAGGCGCCGGCGGCGCCCGCGCCGAAGACCAGCACCTTCTCGCCGGGACGAATACCCGCGCCGTCGAAGCTCTGGTCGCCCTGGATGATCCGGCCGTCCGTCTTGAGTTGGCGGTACAGGTCCGGGTCGATCTGCGCTGGCTTGCCGTCGGGGCCGGGCTTCGTCGACAGGTCCCGCGCGGGGCCAGGGCCCGAGGCGATGTCGATGGGGTTGGCGTAGACGTAGCGGAACTTGGGCGACCCGTCGGCGTTCACCCCGTCGCTGATGCGGATGCGGGCGGCGGCGTCCTTGTGCCAGGTGGACCCCGGCGGCATCTGCGAGCGCAGCTCCACCCCGTCGATCTTGGCGCTGAGCACACCGATGCCGGCATCGGCCCGGTTGATCTCCACGTTCTCGGCGTGTTGCCGCGCCTTCATGAACGCGGCGTTGTTGCTGTCGGCGGTGCTGGCCATGGGGCGCGCACCACCTGGGACCTCGCTCTCCCCGGCGCGTTGGCCGAGGTCCGCGTTGGCCCGCATCCAGGGGTTCTCTCCTCCCACGACTAGGCGCTTGCCACCGGCGCCGTTACCCCGGGCGCTCATCTCGTTGGAGATGCCCGCGAAGCCCGCGCCCACGGTGATGTTGTCGAACACGTCGTCGACGAAGGCGCCACCCTCGGCGTCGGCCTTGGTGGACGCGTCGATGTTCTGGCGGACGGTGGTGTCGTTGGCCTTGTTGCTGACGCGGGCCTCCAACACTTGCAGGGCCTTGATGGGATCCGGCGAGTCGATCACCGCGTCGAGGTCGCGCGGGTGGACAACCGGTTGCCCGTCGGGGCCCACCTGCTTCGACATGTCGACGAGGCGGTTGATGACGGCGTCGTCCTGGGCGATACGTTGTTCGGCCGCCCGCAGGGCCGTTTCCTGGCCGCCCGCGTCGCCACTCCGGGCCACGATGGCCCAGGCCTGCTCGTGTGACAGCTTACCCTGTTGGACCATCTGGTCCACCCGGTCGAACACCGCCTGCTCGCGGCTGGCGTCGTCGGTCTTCATTGGCTGGCCGTCTTCGCGCATGGGCTTGCCCTGCGCGTCGAGGCGCACGGCAACGTCGTCCTTCACGGCCACGGCGGTGCCGTCCGCGTCGCGGACGATCACCGTGCCGTCGGCGAGGATGGTACGCGACGTGCCGTCGGGCGTGGTCGTGGTGCGGTTGCCGTGGGTGTCGACGAAGTCGGTGCTGCCGTCGCGGTTCTTCGTGGCCACGCCGGTGTCGTCGGCGTGAGTGACACCCTTCGGGGTGGTGACGGTGGTCTCACCGGTGTTGGCGTCGCGAATCACCTGCCCGTCGGTGTCGTTGCGACCGCCCTGCCCGCCGGTGGCGTCGGCCTGGCGCGCCCGCGTGGACGCGTCGACCTGGGTGCCGGCCGGCTGGCGGCCGGTGTTGGCGTCGACGTTGGGGTCCTGCGAAGGCGCCGAGGGCGGGGTGTCGGTTTCGCCCGCCGGGCGGGAGCCGGGTCCGGGGCCGCCAGGGCCGTCGCTGTCGGTCCGCGTGGGGCCGGAAGGGCCGCCTGGGGGCGGCGGCGTGTCGTTGTCGGGGCCGCGAGTGCTGGTGCCCGGGGGCGGCGGGCCGTTCGGGTCGTTGCCGGGGCCAGGCGCCGGGCCGCTGGGGGGCGCCTGCTGGCCACGTCGGTTGCGAATCCCCGCCCCCATCGCGCCGCCACCGGCGCCGATGACGAACTGCTTGGCGCCCTCGGTCCCCACTTGCTCGGCGACCGAGGAGAGGTCGGTGGGTCCCTTACCTCGGGCCGCGTCGAAGCCCACGCCGGTGAGCGTAGACGCCATGCCGCCCGCGGCGTTGGTGGCGCCCTTGAAGGCCGCGGTGCGCCAGATGTTGCCACTCTGCTCGATGGCCTGACCCAGCTTCGTCTCTTCGATACCGGT
>CAYHRZ010000108.1:4591-12314 GCA_964359125.1 uncultured Klebsiella sp.
ACCGGTGGAGACCGCCGACGACGCCATGTCGGTGAGCGACTGCCGCGCCCCGCCGATGCCCACCTCGCCCATGCCGTGCCAGAATCCCTTGTCCCAGGTGCCGTCGGTCATCGCCGTCTGCGCGGCCCCGTTGATGAGCCCCATGCCGCCGTCGACGGCCACCTCTGCGCCAATCTTGCCCAGCGCACCGACGCCCATCTGCGCGCCCTTCATGTAGGCGCCCGCGCCGGCGGTCAGCGTGTTCACCGCCGTGATACCCGCGTCAGTGGCCGCTTGTTCCCACCCGTAGCGCCCGCCCTTCATGCCGGCGTTCACCCCCATGCTGATCGCGCCACTCGCGGCGGTGCCCGCCGCCGCCATGATCATCGCCGCGCCCGCCGGGGCACCGGAACCGAAGGTGGCCGCCGTCACCACCACCGCGCCCACGATGGCCACGCCAGTCGTGATGTAGTTGGCCGTCCGATCCGTCGCCGCCTGGTACTGCGCCGCGTTGATGCCCACGTCGCCACACAGGCGCTCGTACTCGATCTTGTCGGCCGGGTTCTTGAATGTACCGTCGGGCTCCATGCGCGCGTTGAGCTCGGTGAGCGCGTTGAAGTTGCGGTCCAGGTCCTGCTGCTCGGCGGAGCCGTCCATCAACCAGGAGCCCATGGCACCGCTCTCGCTGCCGCGTTGCCAGTCGTACTGGCTGCGCGCGAGGGCCATCTGCTGCTGGGGGTTCATGTATTGCGGGTCGCCCTGCAACAACATCTCGACTTCGCGGCGGTCGTCGCCGGAGAGCTCGTTGAACCACTGGTTGCTGGCGTGGTCGCGGCCGGGGATCTTGTTGCCGTTGGCGTCGCGCTCGGCGACGCCCAGGCGCTCGTAGAGGTTGTCGCCGTGGGCCTGCTGGTAGGTGGTGGCCAGCGTCTGCACCTCGTCGGGGCGCATGCCGTTGAGCGCCCGCTTGATCGAGGCCTCGTTGGTGCCCGCGCCGTCGGCGGCGAGGAAGATCATGTCGGCCGCCACGCGCGGCGAGTTGTAGCCGTCGTTGAGCATGTTCTGCATCAATCGGCGGGAGGTCTCGGATTCCTTGTCGTTGCGGCCCTGGAAGGTCCCCGCGATGGCCTGGTCCATCGTGCGCCCCTCGGGGCCCCCGTACTGTTGCTGGTACAGGTTCTTCATCGACTGTTCGCGCTGGTCCTGCTGCTCCCGCGCGCGGGCCTGGATGGCGGGGTCGGGGTTGTGCAACGCGGCCTGGAGGGCGGCCGGCGCCATCAGCGCCGGCTCCATGCGCTCCATGTTGGGGCCACCGGAGCGGGTACGCTCCACCTCGAAGCGCGAGGCGGCCGCCTCCACGCTGTCGCGGCCCTGGACCGCCAGCGCCCGCACGAGGTCGCGGTTGGCCCCGGTGATGCTGTCGGTGCGCATCTCCCCTGTGTTCGGGTCGTATTCCTGGATGTCGCGGGTGGCGTAGTCGGCGAGCTGCGTGGCCGCTAGGGCGGGGTCCACCGGCGGGACGTTGGTGGCCTCCGGGTCCACCTTGTTCTGGATGTTGACGAACTCTTGCTGCACCGCCGCGAGCTGCGCGGGGTCCACCCCGGCCATGGCGTCGGCGAGGGCGTCGGGGTCGTGGCTGCGCCGCGCCTCGTCGATCTTCTCGCGCAACCGGTAGGCGTCGGCCCGCGCGGTGTTGCCCGCGATGAGCGCCTTGGTGACATCGAGGTCGGTGCCGCCGAGGTTGTCGACCAGTCGTTCCCGGGTGGCCGCCCAGGCCGGGTCGGCCTTCATCGCGGCGAGGTCTTCCGGCGACAACTCGCGCAGGATCTTCTCGATCTGCGCCTCGTCGTCGCCGTACCAGTGGATGTTGGCGTCGAGCTCCAGGCGCGCGCCCAGCGCCGCGTTGCCGCCGAGGTAGGCGAAGGCGATCTTCTGCTCGTCTTCGTCCATGTCGTCGATGATGAAGGCGCGCATGCCGCCCTCGGCCGCGAACAGCCGGGGCCACACCACCGACTCGAGCGCCTGGCCCTGGAGGGCCGTGAGGCTCCGGAGCGCGTTGTAGACACCCGACTCGTCGGTACCCATGCCCTTGCATGCCTTGTGTACCTCCTGCGCCTTGCTCGACAGGAGCTTGTACAGGCCCGCCGCCGCGGCGTTGGCCATGGGCGCCAGGGTCTGGGGCATGGCGGCGATGCGTGCGCGGAGCTGCGTGGCGTAGGCGGTGGCCTGCGCGGCGAGGTCCACCTTCGCTGCATCCATCGCCGCGACGACCTGCGACTCGGTGAGCGCCAGTCGCCCGTTGATGTTGGTTTGCATCGGGGCGATGTGTTGGGCGTAGGCGGTCTCCACCGCCGAGCCGGTGGCGCGGATACTGTTGGCGAACTGGGTGCCGGTGGCCCGGATGCCGTCGGCCTGCTGGCGACCCTGGTTGGCGGCGCTGGTGGCCTGCCCGTCGGCGAGCCGGGTGAGGGCCTCGCGGGCGGTGTTGGTGGCGTCGATCACCATCTGCCGGGCCGTCTCGCAGGACGTGTCCAGCTCGCCCATCACCTGGGCGTTGAACGTGGGTAGTTCGCGCTCCTTGCCCTCCAGGAACTCCTTCACCTGGTCGTAGGTGGTGGCCTGGTCCTTGGGGATCCCGCCGAGCACCCCGTCGAACCACTGGGCGTAGCGCTCGCGGAGCTGCGCGTCGGCGCCGGTGATCGAGGACCGCGCCGAGTCGCCCGCCGAACTCAGGCTCGTCTGCTGCTGGGCGAGCACGTTGTCGACCTCGCCGAGGGCGGCGGTCTCGGCCGAGGAGAGGGCGCCGTCGGCTCGGGTCTTGGCACCCGCGATCGCGGTGCCCGCCTCGGTGGTCTGGGTGGTGATCTGGGTGATGGCGCTGGTGTTGGCGGCGTTGAGCGCGGCTGCGCCCTGCGTGGCCATGTTGTCGAAGGCGCCCTTCACCGCGCCCAGCGCGGCGTCGATCTGGCCGTCGTAGACCGCCTGCTGTCCCTTGGCGGCGGCGGCCTTGGTGGCACCACCGCTGGTGAAGTCGGCCACCGCGTCGTCCACGCCCTTGCTGGCGGCCTTTCGCTTGGCCTCGTTCTGGGCGCGCTCCAGCGCGTCGCCCTCGTCGGCCCAGGTGTTGACGATGCCTTCCTTGGTGGCCGCCAGTTCGCCGGCACAGGTCTTGGCCTCGGTCTCGAAACCCTTGGCGCCCTCGTCGAGCACCCCCTTGAACGAGCCCTTCCACGCGGGGGCCAGGCCATCCACGGTCGCCTTGCCGGTGGTCACCGCCTCGGTGAGCTTGGTGAGCTGCGCGGGCAGGCTCGCCGCGAGCGCCTCGCGGGCGGCGGTACCGGCTGCTTCCACTGCGCCGACGGCCGTCGCGGCCGCCGTGGCCAGCCCACCGCGGGCGCTGGCGTAGGCGCCGGAAATCTTGCCCCGGGCCGCCGCCACGTCGCCGCCCAGGGTGTCCTTCGCGGTGCTGATCTCGAGCTCGATGGCCTGGACCTTGGTCTCGGCGTACACCCGCAGCCCCTCGCGCATCTGGTCCACTTGCGACTGGATGCGGTCCACGTGCTGCTGGATCTGCTGCTGGTGCTGGGCGGGCGTCATGCCCGTCTTCTTCTTGAGCCCCGCTTCTTCGTCTTTCTTCAAGTTGAACGCCGGCAGCTTCAGCTGGCTGAGCGCGCGCACCGCCAGCGGACCGCCGCCGTCGACGCCGGGGCCGCCCTGTCCCGGGCCGCCAACGCCGGCGCCGCCGTCCAGCAGGGCCGCACCGCCCTCGCCGGGGCCACCGGGGCCCGCGCCGCCCGGCCCACCCGGACCGCCGGGGCCGCCCTCGGTCTTGCCCTCGCCCTCGCCTTCTTTCTTCTCGCCTTCCTCGCCCTCTTTCTTCTCGCCTTCCTCGCCTTCCTTCTTCTCGCCCTCCTCCCCTTCTTTCTTCTCGCCTTCCTTTTTCTCGTCCTTGGCGTCACCGGTGGCGCCGGGGCCGCCCGGACCGCCCTTGGCGTCGACCTTCGCACCGTCGGTGCCTACCGAGGCGCTGACGTCGATGCCGGCGATCTTGCCGTTCGCTTCAAGGGAGGCGCCGCCGGGGCCCGCCTGGCCCTGGAGGTTCACGCCACCCACGCTACCGTTGGCGGCCAGCGAGGCGCCGCCGGGGCCCACGTTGGCCTGGAGGTTCACGCCGCCGATGTTGGCGCCGACGTTGAGGCCGTTGCCGCCACCCGGGCCGCCGCCGCCAGTGAGCAGGCTACTGTTGCCGGTGAGCGCCGCCACGGCGGCGCCGGGGTTGCCGGAGGTGACTTCCTTGGCGAAGTTCTCGGCCTGGGTTTCCCGGGGGTTGTTCGCGTCGGTCAGGCCCGGGCCACCGGCGCCCTGGAGGGTGTGGGCAACTTCGTGGGCGATGGTCTCGGTGTCGCCGGCGTTGGCCACGGCGATGGCGCCGTCGACGGTGCTGCCCAGCGCGCCGGCCTGGTCCAGGGCGGCCCCCACCATGTTGCCGGCGCGCATCTGCATGCCCTCGGTGTCCACGCCCGCGGCGCCGAGCATCTGCTGGGCCTGGCCGGGGAGTCCGCGGGCACCCGTGGCGCCGATGGCCTCGTGGAGCGCGCCGAGGCCGTTGCCGCCGGGGGCGCCGGGGGCGCCGCCGGGGGCGCCGCCGGGGGCGCCGCCGGGGCGGCGGCGGTTCGACTGTTTAGTCTTAGCGGCCGGCGCCTCGTTCGGGATCTGGTCGACGATGAGTGCATCCACGATTGCCGAAGCGATGGCCGCCGCCTCATCCCCGGGAACCCCAGCCTTGACGAGCGCCGCCGTGACCCCAGCCTCAATAAAGGTGGCCTGCGTCCCAATGCTCTTGGAGAAAGCAATAGCTGCGGCGCCGAAATCCTTCGACTTCAGGTACTCCTCACCAGCGGCCTTCAGGGCTGCCGCCACGGGCTTCACCAGGATCTTGATGAGCTCTGCCTTCAGCGAACCCTTCTTGCCACCCGGAATTGCGTCCAATGCCACGTCGAGGATTACGCTCAGCGCCTCCGCCGCCGCCCGCTCCTCTGCCGAACCGCCACCACCCACAGCGTCAGCGGTGTACATGCCCTTACAGTACTTGATGATGATTGCCGTCAGTTGCGCGCCCTTGGTGACTCCCTGGAGCCATTTGGCACCGCTATAGTCCGCAATGCGATCCGCCCCATCGAGCAAGGTGTCGCTCACAAGCGACAGCTGCTGTCCGATGAGATTCAAACGTATCGCCGCCAACTGAGCGTCGAGCTTCACCGAGATATCACTCTTCTTGGCCTTGAACTTCAGGTCGTAGGCGCGTTTGAGCCAAGCAACGAGCTGCTCGTCCGTAGGCGGATCATTACTCGGAGCCTCCCCCTCCACGCTGAGCGGGTTCGCCGCCATGATTTCGCTGACCAGAGCGTCAAATTCAGCCTTGATACTGGTTTGCTGGTCGCCGAGTCCGTCAGCTTGGAGCGCCTTTTCGTCGGCCGCGCTGGCCCAAAACTTCTGAAGAAAGTCGAGTTTGTGCCCCTTCTGGTTGAGCATCCCATATACTTCCTTGAGGGCCTGCTCGGTTTTTTGTCTGACCTCCTCCCGGACATCTTCGTGACCGTCCCCTCCTTGCGCGAGACGCTTCTGGTACGCCGCGTACAGGCTCCCTTCATTGTACCCAGCGGCCTGACTCCCGCCCGTTGAATACGCGAACGGACCCCCCTTCCACACCCCGCTTACGCTGAACGACTCCACACCTCCGTCCAAAGTGTAGGTGGATGTGATTGACTTGAAACCGTAGTACTTCGCCATATCAGCGAACGCGTCCATGTCCCCGGACTCGTAGATCTGCGAGAGGTCGCCGAGTGCCAATGCGACGTCCTCGTCGCCCCCGGCCGCATTCGCAGTTGGTACCGACTGATCGTTCGCAGACTCCTCGAAGTCGAACTGGAAGCTGTGCGACTCCGAGATCTTTTCGCCGCCACCGACGTCGATCTTCACGTTCTTTCGCAGACTCTGCTGGGCCTCGCTCCGCCCCTCCACTGCACCACCGCCGGCCTGCTGCGCCCCATCCACCGCCCCATACCCCAACATCCCCGCCGACCCGATGGCCTCGTCGACCCCGGTGTCGTGGTCGGCCTCGACGTCCATCCCCGGGCCGAACTCGCCACTGGGGAGTGATACCCCGCTGATGTGCGGCGAGGTTTCGTTGAGGGCGACGTTGTGTACCTCCCCCACCTCGCTGGTGGACGCCGCGCCCATCAAGGCCGGGATAGCCTGCTCGTTGGCCTCCGCCTCGCGCTCGGCGGTGTCCGTCGGGGAGCTGACGCTCAGCCCCTCGCCGGAGGCCGAGGGCAGCCGCCCCTCGTCGGCCTGGACCACGTGGGTGAGCTCGTGCGCCAGGATGCGGTCGCCCTCGGCCGTGCCGGGGGCGTAGGCGCCGCGGCCGAACCAGATGTCGGCGCCGATGGCGAAGGCCCGCGCGTTGAGCGCCTCGGCGGCCTGCGCCGCGTGGGCGTCGGTGTGCACGCGCACGTGCGAGAAGTCGTGACCAAAGGCCGCACCGAGCCGCGCCTGCACCGCGGCGGGCAAGGATGAGCCCGAGCGGCTGCGCATGGTCTGGACAGCGGGGTTCTGGAGGTCAAGTTGTTCCCCGTCAGCGACCGCGTCGCGCATCGCGGCGCCGGCCTCGGCCTGAGCCGTCGCGGTGCCTGCGCCGTACCCGGCGTCGAAGCCGGGCAGGCTCGTGGCCATGGCGTCGGCCATGGCCGCGTTGCTGCCGTCGGGTCCGAGCAGGCCGGTGTCGAAGCCCACCAGCGCGAGGCTGAGCTGGTCGTGGATGAAGCCGAAGTCGCCCGCCATCGGCGCCGCGTCGACGTTGAGACCCACGCCCGTGTCGCCCGCGAGCGAGTGGCCGAGGTCCAGGGCTCCCGCGAGCCGCAGGTTGCCGAAACGCTCCTGTGCCTGCGCCACCGTCTGCTGGACACGATCTTCCTGCTGGAGCCGGCCCTGGCTGCGCAGCCGCTCCTCGTGGAAGACCAGCTCGAAGGCCTTGGCGTTCTGCTTCCGGCGTTGCAGGGAGAGGGACAAGGGGAGCCTCCGGAGAAACAGCGCCTATGATACCTCGCGCGGGCGTCGCCGGGGGGACTGGGTGCGAGGAAATGCGGGCGCCCTTTCACGGCGTGTCGGCTCGGCGACGGAGGCCCCCCGGCCGCCGGTGGGCGCCCGCCGCGATTGCTCCGCCACGCGCGCCAGGCTCCACCACGCGACCGAGGCGGTACGGCTCCCCGCCGCCGTGCCGATCGTCGCCGTCGTGGCCAACGCGTGGTGGTGCGCGGGGTGCGAACCGGCGCCGGCTTCCGGTCGTGACGACGCGCGCACGCCAGTGACGAAACCCGGGTGAGACCCCAGGTCTCGTGGCACTTACCTTACCGAGGTGCTCGTTTTCACGACGAAACCCGGGTGAGGCCTCGGGTCTGGTGGCACCTACGTCACCGAGGCGCTGGTCTTGACGACGAAACTCGGGTGAGACCTGGGGTCTGGTGCCACTTACGTCACATCTGTCGCGACACGATAGGCGAGTACCCGACCGCCGGCCCGGGGAAGCACCGTGCCGCGCGGCAGGGGTGGAGCCTGGGGCCGGAGCGCCCCGCGAGCCGCCCGCCCCCTACGCCACCAGCTCCGCGACCGTCCAGGCAGTCGAAGTCCCCGGCACCGCGACCGTCTCGTGCTCAGCCAATAGGCGCTCGCGGGAAAAGCCCTCCGG
>CAYHRZ010000109.1:0-12247 GCA_964359125.1 uncultured Klebsiella sp.
GCCCCCCAGCACCGCCACGTCGAGGTGCAGCGCCATCGGCCACGTGAGCGCCACTGCGGCGCCCATCCCGAGGACGAAGGCGAGGATCGCTGCCAGCAGTTCGCGCTGCCCCCCGGTCACGGGGTGACCTCCACGCCCGGCGACGGGTCCACCGGCACCGTCTCCAGGGCCGCCGGCGCCGCCGCCGGGGCGCGATCACGCTCCAGTCGCCAGATGTGCTCCTTGGCGCCGGTGATGTTCGTCTCGGGGCCCAGGGCCGCGCGGAGAATGGCCAGCGTCGCGACCGCGCGCTCGCGGAGGTAGAAGCGCTCGTGCATCACCACGTAGCGTACGCCGAGATCGGCTAGGTTGCGGCCCGACACGGCGAGATCCAGCTCGCCCAGGATCGGGGGCAGGGTGTCGACCCGAGCGGCCTCGGCCACCCGGAGCGCCCGCGCGAGGTGACTGCGCCCGAGGATCTCGGGTTCCGGCTCGTTCAAGGTGTACAGCGACGGTCGACCGTGGGCCGTCTGCCAGTAGTGGTAAATCGCGCGCTCGAGGTTCGGCAGCCCCATCGGCAGGTCCAGCACGGCGCCGGGCTCCGGGTCGGCGCGCAGCTCGGCGCAGTAGGCGGGGATCGTCGTCTCCGAGCGCGGCACCGGCCACGGTCCGGGCGACAGGAGCAGGCTCTCCACCAGCAAACACCCCCCGGCGATGGCCTGCCAGCGCCGGGCCAGCGTGGCCACCCCGAGCGTGCCGAGCACGGCGGCGCCCAGTTGCACGGGCACGACGAAGCGGAAGGGGTGTGAGATGCGGTCAAAAACCGGAAACGCCTGGAAGAATGCCAAAAACGGTAACGGGATGCGCCGATCCAAGACGGTGACGTAGTCGCCGCCGGCGTACAGGTACGGCCCGAGCATCATCAGCCCGAAGAAGGCAATCCACGCCACCCAGGGCAGCCGGTCACGCCAGCGGGGCAGGGCGCGCAGTCCCAGGATCGCCGCCCCGATGAGCACCCAGCCGACGTACACCACGATGAGCAAGTCCTCGCCGTGCAGGGCCTTGAGGTCGGGACTGTAGACCTTCCCCGGACGGAAAACCGACACCAGGTCGGTGATGTTGTGCGATTCCAGCGAGTTCCACACGAAGTCGGGATCGCGGTTGACGATGGCCCCCTCGCCCTCCAGCGACCGGGAGAACGCGAGCAGCGCCGGCGACACGATGGCCACCGCGAGCACCGCCGCCGACGCCACGCTTAGTGGCACCCGCCGCCAGTGCACGCGCTCCCACCGCGTCAGCGCCGTCGCCAAGCCCAGCACCGCGGCACCGAGGGCGGCGAAGAGGCCGTAGTACCAGTTCGCCAGCATGCCGAGGCCGCCGCACAGTCCGGCGAGCAGCGCCGTCCGGCCGCCCGGGCGCTCGATCAGCCGCAGCACGGCGTAGGCGGCGATCGGCAGGCTCCCCGCCGTGAGGGTCTCGGAGATGCCGTTGTAGGTCTGGGCCAGGAGGTGTGGGCTGGTGGCGAAGGCCGCCGCCCCGAACAGGGCGGGGACGTCGCCCTGTCCGTGGCGCGCGGCGCAGACGTGGCGGCACAACAACCACGCGCCGAAGGCCGCGACGAAGGCGCAGGCGAGGACCATCACGTTGTACGCTGCGACCGCCCCAAACAACAACTGCACGGGCATGGTGAGCAGCGCGCCGACGGTGTCGATGAAGAACAGCTTCCCCTGTGCCGGGAAACCGAGGAGGCCCGTCGACAACGGAAACCGCCCCGCGGTCACCTCGTCGACCACCCACCAGTAGCCCCAGACGTGGTTCCAGACGTCGTTGCCCGGGTGGCCCACCAGGCCCCCGCGAAGATCCACCGCGGCCGGCCAGGTGACGACCACCGCCAGCAGCAGGGAACTAGCTACACCAAGTCGCACGAGGGCGCAGCGTAGCAGGCCCGGGGGCCACGGGCTTATGCTGCGGTCATGCTCCCGCTGGTCCTCGTGGCCTGCATGGCCGACCCCGTCCCCACGCCCGCCGAGGCCGCGGTGGAGGCGGACCTCGACCGCACCACGCTGCCACCGCTGTACCGCAAGCTCTACGACTACGCCTTCGCACCCGAGGTGCAGTTGGCAGAGCAGCGCGTCCGGCTGCGCATCTGGCTCCGCTACATGGACTTCGACCGGTACCAGCTTGGCATGCTGGAGGAGTTGATCGCCTTCGCCCGACGAGAGTTCGAGGCGATCGAGGCGCGCCAGGGGGAGATCGTGCGCGGCTACGAACCCGAGGTCCACGGGGTGTACGCGGAACTCTGGGCTGCGATGGACCGCGGCGCCAGCGAGGACGAGTTGGCCACCATCGGCGGCCGTCTAGACGTGATCCAGCGCCGCCAAGACGAGTTGCTCGCGCTCCGCGCCCAGTCCGTGCGCACGCTGCTCGCAGCCGAGCAACCCTTCCTGCAGACCTTCACCCCGCGCCAAGACACCCAGTTCGCCGACGCCATCTTCGCGTTGCGACACCGGCTCGATCCCTACGCGAACCCTGGCGACTTCTCCGCCCTCGTCGGCCGCGTCTACGTGGCAGGCGAGTTCGGCACCCTCACCGAGCCGACCTACCAGCCCGACGAGGACCACCTCAACATCGGCGGCCTCTGGTCCAGCGAACCCGAGAAGCTGGCCGGCCCCTACTTCCAGGACGCGCGGCGAGAAGTGATTCTCTACATGCTGCTGCTGGAACCGGCGCTGCCGTCCGCCGTCGCCGCGGTGCGCGAAGAGCGCGCCCGCCGAGGCGCGGCTTCCCCTACCCCCGGGGACGATCCCGGAGGCGCCGAGCCGCCGACCACCCCCGGGGCAACGCCCGGAGGCGAGCCAGGGTCGCCCCCTCCCGCGCCACCTGTCCCAGGTGAAGCGCCGCGATGACCGGCTCGAGCACGGGCGGAAAGAGCAGCATCTGACCGGTCAGCGCCCGCGCCTGGGCTTCAGCGCCCTCGCGCGGCAAGGTGCCGCCGCCCTCGTGGAAACAGCGAGCCCCCGCGACCAGCCACGCGCCCCCCAGCCGCAGGCACAGTTCCACGTCCTCGAAGCCATGGGGAAAGCGCTCGTCGAAGCGCGCGTGGGCCGGGAGGTGCAGGCAGGCGCCCGACAGGGCCTGGACTTGGCGGTCGGCGGCGGGCACGTCGGTCGATTGCCGCACCCGTCCCCAAGGGGCGACCGCGATGCCGGTCGACTCGACCCCGGCGGGACCCACGAGTACGGGACCGCATAGTCCCCCCTGCCGCGCCAGCCTCTCCACCGTGTCGCCCAGCGGCACCGCGTCGTCGTTGACCACCACCGCACAGCGCGTCCGCACCACCGACAGTCCGGCGTTGCAGGCGCGGGCAAAACCCGAGCCCCCACCGAGCCGCACCCGGGGGACATCGAGGTCGAGGCCGTCGTCCGAGTCGTCGACCACCAGCACGCGCCAGCCGTCCACGCTCGCCAACAGTCGCTGGAGTGTGTCGCGACGACTCCGGTGCGGAACGACCAAGGTCACGCCGTCGCGCGCGGGCAAACTCACCTAGGTCGGTCCTTCCTCGATGGCCCTCGCGAGGATGTCGCCCAACTGCCGCACCGTGTACGGCTTTTGCAAGAAACCCGCCAGCCCTTCCATCATGCCCCGGCGCCGGGCATCGACGGGCGAGTAGCCGGTCGACAACACCACCGGTACCTTCGCGGCCTTCTGTCGCAGGGCGCGGTACACCTCCTCGCCCGACATCACCGGCATCGTCATGTCGAGCAAGACGACCTTCACTCGCGACCTGACCTTCTCGAACGTCGCGAGGCCGGACTTCCCGTCTTCCGCCTCGACCACCTCGTAGCCGAGGGCCTCGATCATCGCGCGGGCCGTGGCGCGCACCTCAGCCTCGTCGTCGATCACCAGCACGAGCCCGGTGCCGCTCCGCAGCGCCCCCGTGCTGGGCGGCCTCACCGCCGAACGCGCGACCGAGGGCGGGAAGTACGCGGTGAAGACCGTGCCCACACCGAGCTTGCTGCGCACCTCGATTGCGCCTCGGTGCGCGCGGACGATCCCGTGCGTCGCGGCCAGGCCCAGCCCACGGCCATGCGACTTGGTGGTGAAGAAGGGGTCGAACACCCTCGCCCGGGTTTGCGCGTCCATGCCCGCGCCGTCGTCCTGCACGGAGAGGGTGACCCAGGTGCCCGGGGCGATGCCGAGCAACGCCGCCTCGCTGGCCGCGACCTCGGCGGAACCCGTGTGCACCCGGACGGTACCGACCTCGTCGCCCAGCGCCTCCGCGGCGTTGGTGACGAGGTTCACCACCACCTGCTGGACCTGCGCCCCGTCGGCGTCGATGGGCGGGCAAAGCGGGTCCAGTTCGAGCTCGAGACGGGCTTTCTTGGGCATGGTGGTGCCGATGATCCCCAGGATCTCGCGGACCTGCGCCGCGAGATCCACGGTCTCCGTCGCGAGCTGCCCACGGCCCGAGTAGGCCAACAACTGCCGAGTGAGGTCGGCCGCGCGCTGCGCCGTCGCGACCAGATCGTCGATGGCGTTCTTCACCGGACTGTGCTCGGGCAACCGCAGCGCCGCCAGCGAGGCATTGCCCAGGATGACGGTGAGCAGGTTGTTGAAGTCGTGGGCGATGCCGCCGGCCATCACGCCGAGCGACTCCAGCTTCTGGACCTGGACCATCTCCGCCTGCATGTGCTCGCGGTCGATCTCGGCGAGCTTGCGCCGGGTGACGTCGAGCATCACCCCGCGCTGCGACAGGGGACGACCGGCGGCGTCGCGCTGGACGCGCACCGCGTCGTGAATCCACACCACCCGGCCGTCGGCCGCTACCAGCCGGTACTCCAACTCGTGATCGCCCTGCGCCGCCCCGCTGTTCGCGACCACGCGCGCGACGTCGTCGGGGTGCAAGATGGAACGCCAGAAGCCCGGTGTCTGCCAGCTTTCCTGAGCGTAGCCGAGCATGGAGATCGCGCGGTCCGAGACGAAACTCCAGCGATCGGCCCCGGCCTTGGCCTCCCACACGACCGCGTCGAGCGACTGCAGCAGGTCGTGGTAGCGAGCCTGGTGCCCCTCCGCCGCGCGCTGGGCCATCACCAAGTCCGTGACATCCACCGCGAACAGCGCCGTGCCGTCGATGGTGCCGTCGGCCTCGCGTACGGGTTGGATGCTGAGGTCGTACCAGCCCTCGCGGGGCGGCAGGCCCGGGGGTTCGACCACCACCCGGTGCGCCGGGTGACGCTGCGCGATCCCCGTCCGGAGCACGTCGTTGTACATCCGGTAGATGCCAGCCGCGGCGGCGTCTGGGAGGTCGCGTGCCTGACCGGCCGCCAGCGACCGGCCGAGCACGTTCTGGGCCGCGAGGTTGGCGAAGGCCAAGCGCTGGAGCGGGCCCCGCCGCACCAGCATCGCGACGGGCATCTCGTTGAGCACGTCGCGGAGGAATCGCTCGGCGTCGTCGGCCGCCTCGCGCGCGGCCGCCTCCCGCTGGCGCAACTCTACCCGCTCGAGGTGGGCGTCGGTCAACGACACCAGCGCGGCGACGACCGCTCTCTCGTCGGCGGAAGCCGCGGTGCCGAGCTCGACCGCCAACCGCACCCTGGGCGGACTACCCGCCTGTTGCACCAGCGTGGGAGCCTCGGTCGGCACCTGGGCCCACGCCTCCTCGATGCTCTCCGGCGTGGCACCCTCGGTGCCGCCGGCCCGCGCCCAGGCCGCGCCGGTGGCGTCCCGGACCCAGAGGCTCACCTTGGTGACGCCCGCGATCCCGGCGACGCGGCTGCGCACCGACGTCGCCACGGACTCGACGTCGTCCAGCTGGGTGTTGGACTCGGCCAGCCTTTGAAGGGCAGCACACCAGCCGGGGAGTCGTGAGGGCACCACGACGCGGTCCTATCTCGGTGGGATACGTCGGCGCATGGTTCCCGAGCGTCGTCTCCGTGAAGAGCTGATCAAGTTTGGGCGGCTGTGCTACGAGCGGCACCTGCTCGTGGCGATGGACGGCAACTTGTCGGCGCTGCTCCCCGACGGCTCGATCCTCTGCACCAAGGCCGGCTGTCACAAGGGCTTCCTCGTCGACGACGACCTCGTCGTGATCGACCGCGGGGGCCGCAAGCTGCGCGGGCAGGGCAACCCCACCTCCGAGATGCTGATGCACCTCGCCTGCTACGAGGAGCGGCCCGACTGCCGGGCGGTCATCCACGCCCACCCGCCCATTTCCATCGCCTTCACCATCGCCAACGTGTCGATGGCCCGCTGCGTGCTGCCGGAGGTGGTGCTCACGCTGGGCACCGTCCCCACCGTGCCGTACGCGACCACGGGGACGCACACCCTGGCCGACAAGATCCGCCCGTTTGTCCGCGATCACGACGCGATCCTGATGGACACCCATGGCGCGGTGTGCCTCGGCACGACCGTGCTCGAGGCCTTCTGCCGGCTGGAAACGGTCGAGCACACCGCGCTCATCACCAAGACCGCCCGCGACATGGGCGGCGCCAAGGAGTTGGATCCCAAGGAAGCGGCACACATCCGCTCGCTGGGCCTCAAGCGCTACGGCGGGCCCCCCTCGGCGGTGGCGCGGGCCGACCAACCCGGCGCGGACTTGCCCCCGGCCTGCGTGAGCTGCTCGGGGTGTTCCAACCCGGCGCCGCAGGGCATCGCGCCGAAGTCGGAGGTGCGCATGGCGCGGGTGGTGTCGCAACCGCTGATCCCCTCGCCGCTCGTCGAGTCGGCGATCACCCACGCGGTCTTGCGTTCGCTGTCGTCGTAGATGCTCGACCGCTTGCCGCTGCCGCGGGTGGCGCTGAGCGGGCCGGTGGTCGTGCGCCCGCTGGGTGACGGTCGCCTCGTTCTCGACGAGGGCCGGGTCGGCGACCCCTACGGGGGCAACAAGGTGCGGAAGCTGGAGTGGCTCCTGGGGCAGGCGCAAGCCGGGGGCGGGGACATCGTGACGATCGGCCCCGCCGGCAGCCACTACCTCCTGGCTACCTCGGTCTTCGCGCGTCGGCTTGGCCTACGCGTGCACGCGGTGGCCTGGCCGCAGCGCCGGTCCGAGCACGCCTTCGACAACTTCCGCGCCACGCACGCCCACGCCGAACAGGTGTGGCCGGCCCGCTCGATGGGACACGCCGTGTGGGTGGCCCAGCGGGCGGCCGCCACGGTGCGGGTGCTCGCGGGCTACCCGGCGGCGACCTGGGGCCCCGGGGGCAGCAACGCGTTGGGCACGCTGGGTTGGGTGGCCGTGGGGCTGGAAGTGGCGAAGTTGGGCGTCCCCGAGGTCTGGACGGCGTCGGGATCCGGCGGCACGGCGGCGGGCCTGCGCGTCGGCCTCGCGCTGGCCGGGGCCGACTGCGAAGTGGTCGCGGTCGACGTGGCCCGCGGCGGGCGGGCGGTCGTGGAGTGGGCGGGCTTCCTGGTGTCGCGACTGCTCCGTCGGCACGGCGTGACGGTGCCGCCCCCTGGGCCCCTGCGCGTGGTCCACGAGCCCTCTCCGTACGGTGAGCCCGCCCGAGGCACCGCCGACGCGGCGGCCCCCGGACTCGACCCTGTCTACAGCGCCAAGGCCTGGGCCCACTTCGAGCGAGAGGGGCGCGGCCTCTTCGTCGCCACGGCGAACACGCGCCCGCTGGCCCCGCTGCTGCAAGGCGCGCTCCCGGAACTGCCACCGCGACTGGCGGGGCTGCTCGTCGAGCGGTGATGTGCCACGTTGCACGCTGGGCGGCGCGGCGATCAGACCCCGGCTAGCTCGGCGGCGAAGGCGTCGTCGATCTCGGCCCGACACCCCGTCCCCCGGGCGAGGAAGCGGGTGACGGCCGGGGGGGCTTCGCCGTCCGCGAACAGGCGGAGCGCGTGGTCTGGCGCGCGGTTCGGCACCGCGAAAACCGCGCGGAGCCAGGGGTGGGGCGCGGCGGGCGCTTCGCCGTCGCCCGCACGCGCCGCCCGCGCGGAGGCCGCGAGGTAGGCAACGTGCAATCCCACCACCGTCGGCGGCACACTCCCGACCTGCCGGACGAGCGCATCCACCTCCGCAGGCGCAAGGCCACCGCCCCCGCAGAGCGCCGCGAAGGCCTCCTCGATCATCGGCTGCGACCCAGCGCAAACCTGCTCGGCGCCGACCAGCCACCGCCCCTGGTCCAGCGCCGCGAAGAAGTCGCGAGGGTTGCCGAGCGCCGCGAGCGGTAACGACGCCACCCCCGGCGTCGACAGGCACATGGCCGAGAACACCTGTGAGAGCCCGAGGCTGGCCTTGAACAGCGCCGCGGTGAGCCGCGGCACGGGACTGGGCGCCACCAGGGGCAGCGCCGTGCCGGTCACCGCCGCCGCCCAGGCTCGCCCGACGGTGGGAGCCGGGCCCGCCAACGCCCCCATGCTCGCCAGGAGCGCGGGCCAGGTGATCGCCATCTGCTGCAACGCCGACCGGTTCATCGGCGCCCCCTTGCGCACGTCGGCGTAGGGACACGACACCATGTCTGTCGCGACTGACGGGTACAAGGGCGATGCCACCTCGGCCACCGGGCGACCGTCTTCGTCGACCAGTCGAGTAGCGTGGAACTCCACAATCCCACGAGGCAGCGAGAAACTGGGGGTGGCGGGCAACAAAGTGGGAACCGCTATCCGGTGCCGGGTGTCCGTACCCGTGAACCGGGACAACCATGACCGCGCGCGGACTCTCCTTCGCCTCCCTCCTCCTGGCCGCCACCGGCCCGGCCGTCGCCGGGGAGGCAGAGCCGGCACCGGGCCTCACGCTGAAACAGGCCCTCTCGGGCGTCTCCGAGGCCACGCCCGCGACGTTGCCCGTGACGGCGCGCTGGGCCCTCTCGGTGAGCCAGGGCGTGCTCACCGCCAAGCTGACTCTGGTCAACGCGAGCAACGCCCCGGTCGACGTGCTCACGGCCCGTGGCTCCTCGCCGGGACCGAATGTCCACGCCACCCTCGACGATGCCGCCTTGTCGCGGGTGCTCAACGACAAGCAGGAGCGCGAGATGATGTCGCGCATGGGGCCGATGCCCACGTACACGGCCATCGCGGCGGGCGCGTCCCGCGAGGTGGGCACCTACACCTTCGCTCTACCGGCCGACTACGCCGGGAAACCGCTACGGCTGGAGACCAGGGTGTGGGGCGCCGAGGGGGCGACGGTCACCCTGCCGGTCGAGATGGTCATGGGTGGGAAGGCCGGGGTCTAGGCCGCTCGGGACCGGACCGCCGGCGGCGCGCCGCCGGAGACCGCTGGCGATAAGCCGTGGCCGTGCCCACCGACGC
Source organism: uncultured Klebsiella sp. (assembly GCA_964359125.1). Lineage (GTDB taxonomy): Bacteria > Myxococcota_A > UBA796 > UBA796 > SXON01 > SXON01. Next base: position 9,232 of record CAYHRZ010000109.1, read on the forward strand.
CACCTGGCTGCTGCTCGTGCAGTTGGCCCTCGCGATCCCGGCGGTGGGGTTCGCGTTGGTTCGCCGACGCGAACCCACCAGTACGCTGGCCTGGATCCTCGCGATCGTCCTGGTGCCCGTGGCCGGCGCCCTGGCGTACTTCGCCCTGGCCAACCCCTACGTGGCGCGCCCGCGCCGCCGTCACCGCGACGCCGCCAACCAGACCCGCGCGCACAACCCCGTCCACGATCACGACGCGACCTGCGTGGACAACCGTGGCGTGCGCTCGCTGTTGGAGGGCTGCCGCCGGCTCACGGGCCTGCCGGCCACCCACGGCAACTCGGTCAGGCACTTCCCCGACACCGGCGCGGCCGAGGCGGCGCGCCTCGCCGCAGTGGTCGAGGCCACCCGTTCGGTGTGGGCGGAGTACTACATCGTCCACGGCGACGAGGCGGGCAAGCGATTCCTCGCCCTTCTGACCGAGCGTTCCCGCGCGGGCGTAGACGTGCGCCTGCTGGTCGACGCGGTGGGCTCGTCCGACATCGACGCCGCCGGGGTTCGCGCGCTCCGCGCCGCTGGGGGTCACGTCGAGGTGTTCCACCCGGTGAACCCCTTCCGCCGGCGCTGGGCCGTCCACCTGCGCAACCACCGGAAGATCCTCCTGCTCGACGGCAACGTGGCCTTCTGCGGCGGCATGAACATCGGCGACAACTACGCCGCGCGCCGAAGCAAGATGCCCGCGCCCTTCCGCGACACCATGCTGCGGGTGGAGGGCCCCGCCGTCGCCGACTTCGCGCGTGTGTTCTGCGAGGACTGGTGCTTCGTGCGTGGGAAACCGCTGAACCTGCCCCACGCCTCGCCTCAGCCGCACCACAGCACGGTGGCGGTCCTGCCCAGCGGCCCGGACCAACCGCACAACGCCACCGCCTTCGCCTGGTTCACCGCCGTGGGTATCTCCCTGGAGCGCTGCTGGCTCACGACCCCCTACCTGGTACCCGACGCCGCGATGCTCGCGGCCCTCACCCACGCCGCCCGGCGCGGCGTGGACGTGCGCATCCTCGTTCCGCACCGGGCCGACTTCTGGTTGATGACCCTCGTGAATCGCTCCTACTACCCGGCGCTCCTGGCCAGCGGTGCCCGCATCTTCGAGTACCAACCGTCGATGCTGCACGCCAAGACGCTGCTGGTCGACGACCACCTGTCGCTGGTGGGCTCGGCCAACGTCGACATGCGAAGCTTCGACCTGAACTTCGAGGTGGGGGCCCTGGTGTACGACCGGGACCTGGCCTCCAGCATCGCCGCGTCCATCGAGCACGACCAGGGCGACAGCCGCGAGGTCACGGCCGGCGACCTGCGGCGGACCACACTCTTCAACATGCTCGCCCAGGGCGCGGCGAAGTTGTTGTCACCGGTGTTGTAGGCGGCGAGCCCGGCTACACTCCCCGCGCCCCGTGTTCCCCGAGCTACCCGACCTCGGCCCCTACGACCGTTTCCGGGTCGACGTGCCCGAGTACCCGGGCGCCCTGGCCAGCAGCGACTACGGCAGCGTGCTGGCCGAGCCCCCGGCGGCGGGGGTGCGGTACCGGGTGGAAGAACCGCCCTCGGTGGATCTCTACACGGCCACCGAGGCGATGGAGGCGCTGGCCGTGGCGCCCTGGCACGCCGACGGCGCCGACGGCAGCGGCGTTCGCGTGGCGGTGTTCGACGTCCAGTGGTTCAACGCCGAGGCGCTCTCGGAGGAACTGGGCACCACCACGACTCAGGACTGCGAGGCGCACCGTTCCTGCGACCCGGCAATGGACACGCTGCGCCCCCGCTACACCTGGGAGGAAGGGAGCCACGGCGTGGCTTGCGCCGAGGTGATCCGCGACATCGCGCCCGGCGCGGAGTTGTTCCTCGTGCGGGTGAACGGGCTCACGACCTTCGAGAACGCGGTGGAGTGGGCGATCCGCAACGAGATCGACGTGGTCAGCATGTCGATGTCGTTCTTCAACAACTCCTTCCACGACGGCACCGGCGCGCTCAACGAGGCCGCGTCACGCCTGGCGGCCAACGGCGTGCTCCTGGTGAACTCCGCGGGCAACTACCGCTACGAACACTGGACCGGGGTGATCGACGACCTCGACCGCGACGGCGACCTCGACTTCCCGTGGGGAAGCTCCTACCTGCCGGTGTACCTCGGCGCGGGCAACGCGAGCCTGCAGGTGAGCTGGGACGAGTTCAACAACTGCGGCAACACCGACCTCGACACCCTCGTCTACGACAGCGACGGCGACCTCGTGGGGGGCTCGTCCTCCGTCCAGGACGGCGAGGCCGACAGTTGCTCGCCGATCGAGCGCCCCAGCGCCCACGCGGAAGACGACGACTGGTACTACCTCCGGCTCGTGCGCGTGCACGGCGGCGCGCCCGTCCGCGTGGGCATCTTCGCCCGGGGCAACACCGCCTACGACAGCCAGCCGGGGAGCATGGCCGACCCGTCCTCCAGCCCCTCGACCTTCACCGTCGGGGCGGTACGCGCCGACGGCTACGCCCACAACAACGCCGAGAGTTTCAGTTCACGCGGGCCCAGCCGCGGGGGATTCGACAAGCCCGACATCGCCGGCCCGGACGGGCTGTCCACCCGCACCTACGGGCCCACGGGGTTCTACGGCACGTCCGCGTCGACGCCCGCTGTCGCCGCCGCGGTCGCGGTACGGATGTCGGCCGCGCCGGGCCTCTCGCCCCGGGAGGCGGCCGACGAACTCGCCGCGAACACCCTCGGTGGACAGCCCACCTGGGAGGCCTGGGACGGTGCCCTGGGGGCCGGGCGAGCGCGCCTCTGGGACCCCCACGCCGACAACCCATGTGGGGCCGGGGGTGCCGCGGCGCTCGCCCCCCTGCTATGGTGGGGGCGATTTCGCCGGAGAGACGCTTGCTGGCTCTGAGCTTACCGCTGCTTACAGGCTGTCACGTCTTCGAGGACTACTACGTCGTCTGTACGTCCGACATGCCCTGCGCGAGCGACGCCGACACCGACGCTGATGCCGACGCCGACACC
>CAYHRZ010000110.1:0-12223 GCA_964359125.1 uncultured Klebsiella sp.
AGCGAGCGGCAGGCCTCGGCGCGAACGGACGCGTCCCGGTCGTCGAGCGCGGCGATGAGCGGCGCCACGGCCTCGGAAGCGCCGGAGAAGCCCAGCAGTTGCACGCAGAGGAAGCGCAGCAGGCTGTCGTCGGCCAGTTCCAGGCACTCGATGAGGTCGGGGAGCGCGCCCTCGCGCTCGAAGAGCACAGCGTCGAAAGCGGCGTCGGCCTTGACCGGGTCCGGGTCGCGCATGCGCTGGAAGAGGGTCTTGAATCGGGCGCGCATCGCGACGATGCCCTAACCCGGCGCGGGGAGCGGCGGCGACCGGGAGGGTGTGCTAATCGGCGCGGGCGTGCGGATCCTGCTCTCCAACGACGACGGCATCGAGGCGGCCGGCCTGGCGGCCCTGGAGCGTGCCGTGGCGGCTCGCGGCGAGGTGTGGGTCGTGGCCCCGGCCACCGAGCAGTCGGCGAAGAGCCACAGCTTCACCATGCACGAGCCGCTCCGGGTGCGCCGGCACGCCGAGCGCCGCATCGCGGTGAACGGCACCCCCGCCGACGCGGTGTACCTCGCGATGCACGGGTTGTTGCCGGAGAAACCCGACATCGTCTTGTCGGGCATCAACCGGGGCAGTAATCTCGGGACCGACGTCCACTACTCGGGCACGGTGGCTGCGGCGCGGGAGGCCGCAAACCACGACGTGCCGGCGGTCGCCTTCTCCCTGCACCTCGACGGCGAGCAGATCGGCACGGCCACCGGCACGTCCCCCCGCTGGGACACGGCGGAGGCGGTGGTCAACGAGGTGCTGGACCACGTGTCGCGACACGGCATTCCCCCGGGAACCGTGCTCAACGTCAACATCCCGAACCTGCCGTTCGGCGAACTGCGGGGGTTCCGCGCCGCGAAGATGTCGCACCGGCGCTACCACACGATGGTGAAGGAAGGGCATGACCTGCGCGGGCAGCCCTACTACTGGATCGGCGGGCCGCACAAGTGGTTCGCCGGGGGCGACGAGTCCGACGGTCCGTTGTGCGACCAGGGGTTTGTCACCCTCACGCCCCTGGCCCTCGACATGACCGACCGCGCCGCCCTGGACGCGCTGCGGGCCTGGGAGCGCTGATGTTGCACGACTTGATGAAGACGTGGTTCGAGTGGTCGCGCGACGCGGGCTACCTCGGTGTCTTCGTGATGATGGGGCTGGAGAGCACGATCGTCCCGGTCCCGAGCGAGATCATCATGCCGCCGGCCGGCTACTGGGCGTCGCAGGGCAAGATGAGCATCTGGGGCGTGGTGCTCGCGGGGGGCACGGGCAGCACCGTGGGGAGCTCGCTCTGTTACTGGTTCACCTACACCGTGGGGCGTGCCTTCGTGATCCGCTGGGGCAAGTACTTTCTGCTGCCGCCGGAGAAGCTGGAACTGGCCGAGAAGTGGCTGGCCCAGTTCGCCCTGGGGGGCGTGTTCCTCGCCCGGCTCTTGCCGGTGGTGCGGCACCTGATCGGGTTCCCGGCGGGGCTGATGCGCATCCCCTTCTGGCCCTTCGCGGGCGTCACCTTCGTGGGCAGCACGCTGTGGTGCGCTGTGCTCGCGTGGTTTGGCGCCGCGACGCTGGGGAAGCGGCCGGACCTGCTGGAAGATCCATCCGCGCTCGCCAGCGTGGTCAAACACGACTTGTTGTGGTTCGTCGCCGGTATCGCGGCCCTCGGGGCCGGCTGGCTGTTCGTCAAGTGGTACGGAAACCGGGAGGTGGTCAATGTCTGAACTCGTTGCCTCGATCAAGTCCACGATTCGCGATGTCCCCGACTTCCCGAAGCCGGGCATCCTCTTCAAGGACATCACGCCCATTCTCGCGGACCACGCGATGATGACCCGCATCACCGAGCGCTTCGCCGACGGCTGCAAGGGGCAACGCGTCGACGCGATCGTGGGCATGGAGTCGCGAGGGTTCCTCTTCGGCGTGCCGCTGGCCATGGCGATGGGGGTGCCCTTCGTGCCGGCGCGCAAGCCGGGGAAACTCCCGTACCACAAGGTGAGCGAGAGCTACGCCCTGGAGTACGGCACGGCCACGCTGGAACTCCACACCGACGCCCTGGCGCGGGGGCAGCGGGCGCTGATCGTCGACGATCTCATCGCCACCGGCGGCACGGCGCTCGCGACCGCGAAGCTCGTCGAGCGACTGGGCGCCGAGGTGGCGGGGTTCGGCTTCGTGGTGGAGTTGGCGTTCCTCGACGGGCGGAAGGTGCTGGGCAATTACGGGGTGGACTCGATCGTGGTTTATTGAAGATGGGCGCGTCGAATCGCGCGACCCCCGTGGCCGCTGGCCGCGCCATTCATGGCCCCAGGAAAAACTTGCACGTTCAGTATTGACTGAACAAACTGCTCGACCTATACGGTGGGCATGCACCGCCTCAGCGACGCCGAGCAGGCCTTCGTGGAGAACCAGGGGCTGTTCTTCGAGCGGTTCGGGCTGCCGCGCATCGGCGGGCGGATCCTCGCTCACCTCCTCCTGGCGGAGGAGCCGCTCACGCTGGACCAGATCGCCGCGTCGCTGAAGGTGAGCAAGGCCAGCGTGTCGACCAACATGCGGCACTTCCAGGACCTGCGGCTGGTCGACGTCACCTCGCCGCTGGGTGAACGAAAGTCCTACTACCAGTGGAGCCCGCAGGCCTGGGAGCGCCGGTACGACCTGGCCGCGATGGTGGCGAGCCTGGCCCGCGCCGTCGCCGAGCAGGGGCTCGCGGCGATTTCCTCGGACTGCCCGCTGGCGCGCACCCGGATGGAGGAGGCCATCGCCTTCGCCGACTACATGCAGGGGGAGCTCGAGCGGGCACGCGCGGGCTGGCTCCAGCGCCTCGCCCAGCTCAGGGAGAACGCACCATGACCCCCGACGCCGACATCGCCGGCTACGCCGAGGTGCGTGCCCTGTACCAGCTCGACATCGAGGGCAAACCCTGGCAGTTGGTCGAGCGCGTGCGCCCCAGCTTCGAGGTGGAAACCGGTCCCCGCGTGCGCGGCGTGGCGGTGGTGGAGGCCAACCTCGTGCAGGGGCGCGACACGAGCGAGGAACTCTACGACTTCTTGCAGGGCAGCGACGTGGGCGACCGCCTCGACGAGTTCTGCACGAAGTCCGAGAACTACGCCTTCGACGACGTGCGCGACTACCTCACGGTGGAGCGGCTCTACGTCGACTTCACCGGGGAGAAGGTGGATATCCGCGTGGGCCGCCAGGCCGTCAACTGGGGCTCGGCGCTCATCTTCCACCCCACCGACGTGTACGCCGAGGTGATTGCCAGCGAGCCGTGGAAGGAGCGCAAGGGCGTCAACGCGGTGCGCGCCAACATCGCCCTCGGCGACCACAACATCACCGCGCTCGCCACCATGGACGACGATCTCTCGGCCTTCGAGATCGCCGCCGCCAACGACGACGGCGCCGACGACGAGGTGGGCGAGGGGTTCCCGCTCTACGAGGACCTGCCGGTGTCCATCGCCGCCAAGGCCACGGTACGCGCGGCGCAAACCGACTTCTCACTGGTGGCCAACTACCGGCCCAGCGGCGACTACTTCGTGGGGGCCGACCTCCGTGGCACCCTCGGCGTGGGTTGGTGGGTGGAGGGTGGCTGGCACGGCGAGGCAGAGGCCCCCGAGGTGGTCGCGGGCATCGACTACTCCATGCCCTGGGGGGACCGGTTCTACGTGGCCGCCGAGTACCGCTACGACGGGACCGGCGAGGCGGACCCCGACGACTACGACTACGGCCTGCGTGCGGCGTCGGTGGAGCTGCCCTACGACTGCGAGTTCTCCACCTTCGGCTCCACGCCCACCGAGGGCCAGGAGCCACGCACGACGCTGGGCCAACACTACGTCGACGGCACCGTCAACGTGGCCTTCCTCGACCGCTACGGCATCGGCGTCACCGCCATCGCCAACGTGGCCGACGGCACCGGCCTGCTCGTCCCCGACGCGTCGGTGACGATCGGCGACCGCCTCGCGCTCCACGTGGGCGCGCAGGTGCCCTTCGGGGAGGAGGGCGAGTTCGTCCCCCCCGACGACCTGTTCAAGATCGCCGTCGGCGACGCCACCCTCGACCTCTCGGGCTTCGTGCCCGTTGCCACTCTCAACACCTGGGCCAGGTACAGCTTCTAGCCCCCGGAGCGTCCGCATGATTTGTGAGTTGATCGACGCGAGAAAGGTCTACCCGATGGGCGACCTCGAAGTGGTGGCGCTCAAGGGCGTCTCTGTCGGCGTGGAAGCCGGGGAGTTCACCGTCTTCGCCGGCCCCTCCGGCAGCGGCAAGTCCACGGCGCTCAACCTCATCGGTTGCCTCGACCGCCCCAGCTCCGGCAAGGTGAAAGTGGACGGTCGTGACGTGGAGGCGCTGGGCGACAATGCCCTCGGCGAGGTCCGCGCCCGGCGCATTGGCTTCATCTTCCAGAGCTTCAACCTCGTGCCGGTGCTGACGGCGGCGGAGAACGTGGACCTGGCGCTGCGCCTGGCCGGCATCAACGAGGGTCGCGCCGATCGCGTGGAGCAGTCCCTGGTCGACGTGGGCCTCAAGGACTACATGGGGCGCCGTCCCGCCCAGCTCTCCGGGGGACAACAACAGCGCGTGGCCATCGCCCGCGCCCTGGTGAAACGACCGGCCATCGTCATCGCGGATGAGCCCACCGCCAACCTCGACAGCGTCAACGCCGAGGCGATCCTGGACCTGATGCGCGACATGAACGAGCGCGACGGCGCCACGTTCTTGTTCTCCACCCACGACCCGATGGTGATGGGCCGGGCGCGCCGGGTGGTGCGCCTCAAAGACGGCGAGATCGTCGCCGACGAGCGGAAGTAGGCGATGCCGTTCTTGATGGTCCTCGCCGCGCGCAACCTCACGCGCAACCTCAAGCGCACCCTGATCACCGCGGTGGCCGTGGTCGCAGGGGTGACCATCATGGTCCTGGGCTGGGGCCTGGTCGACGGCCTCGACGAGAACTTCCTGCGCGCCGCCCGTACCACCTACGCCGGCGAGGTGGTCCTCCGCCCCACCGGCTACCCCGACGACGGCGTGCGCTACCCCCTCGACGAGGCCTTGCTGGTTTCGCCGGACCTGAGGGCCGCGCTCGACGCGGAGGGGGCCTGGACCGCCCGCGCGGCCATCCCCGTCCGGGTGGTGCACGGCGCCAACGCCGACCGTGCCACCGCCTGGGCCTACCAGGGCGAGTCCGAAGACACGGTTTTCCCCCGGCAGAAGTGGAGCATCGACGGCCGCTGGCCCGCCGGTGGGGCCAACGAGTTGGTGGCCGGGTGGGCGTTCGCCCGCCTCCTGGGCGTGAAGGTGGGCGACGAGGTGATCCTCGAGGGTCGTACGCGCGACGGCGCGCACAACGCGTTGCCCTTCACCATCGTCGGCGTGGTGACCAGCGACAACGCGGGCCTCGACAACTCGGCGGTGTGGATCGAGATGTCGGCCGCGGAGAACCTCGCCGTGCTCGACGGTTACCGCACCCACCTCGCGCTCTTGCCCCGCGATGGCAACGCCCGGGCTGAGGCGCTGGCGGCCTCGCTCACTCGCGACGGCTGGACGGCGCTCTCGCTCGCCGCCGAGTGCGAGGACATGATCGCGATCAACGAGATCCGGCGCCGGGCGCTGGCGATGGTGGTGACCATGATCATGGCCATCGCCGCCACCGGCATCGCCAACACGGTGATCATGGCCGCCTTCGAACGTGTGCGCGAGATCGGCACGCTGATCGCCATGGGCATGCCGCGCGGTCAGGTGCGGGCGCTGTTCCTGCTGGAGGGCGCGATGATGGGACTCTTCGCCGGGGTGCTCGGCGCGGTGGTGGGCGGCTCGCTCGTGTACTACTGGCAGGTCAACGGCTTCTCCGTGGGTGAGCAGGTGGTGGAGGCCTCCGGCAGCATGGCGGTGAGCCAGTTCGTGTTCACCCAGTTCGGTTGGACGCCGCTGTTGTTGTCCACGGGCTTTGGCGTGGGCATCGCGCTCCTAGCGTCGTTGTGGCCGGCGCACAACGCATCGCAGATTGTCCCCGCCGACGCCGTGAGGGCAGACTGATGTCACTGATCCTGTCCATGGCTGTCAGAAACCTCGGGCGCAACCGGCGCCGTACCCTGCTCACGGCGCTCACCGTCGCCATCGGCGTGGCGCTCCTCATCGTGGCGATGTCGTTCGTGGGTGGCGTGTTCTGGGCGGCGCTGCAGAAGGTGAGCGCGATGGCGGGCGAGGTGCGCGTCGTCACGCCCAAGTACGCGCAGCGCGACCAGCTGATGCCCCTGTCCGAGAACATCGCCGACACCGTCCCGGTGGCGGAGGCGCTGCGGGCGCACACCGACGTCACCGCGATCTACCCACACATCGCGATGGGCATCACCGGCGCCGTGGGCGACGACGAGATCGGCGAACGATTCGCGCTCTTGCACGGCGGACCGGTCGACTACTACACCGAGCACCTCGACCTCGACAGCTACCTCGCCTCGGGCAGCATGCCGGGCTGGTCGGGCGAGGACTGGACGACGGTGGCCGCGCGTCCCAAGTTCACGGTGTACGCCCTGATGGGCAAGCAGTTCGCAGAGGAGGTGGGTGCCACGGCCGGCACCGAAGTTACCCTCACCGGGCAGCGCCAGGACGGTTCGCCCTCGGGGATGCGCGTCGTGGTGTCGGGCATCGTGGACCTCGGCAACTCCCAGCAGAACCGGCAGGTGTGGGTGAGCCTCGACGCGGCGCGGTGGATGGCCGAGATCCCCGGCGGCGCCACCGAGGTGCTCGTGTTCGGGAAGGACTGGGAGCAGGCTGACGGCCTGGCCGGCGAGCTGCGGGCCCTGCCCGGCCTAGAAGGACTCGACGTCTCGTCCTGGAGCGGCCGCCCACCCTACAACGGCTTCGTGGGCTTCGCGCAGGCCCTGCACGGAATCGCAGGGGGCGTGATCGTGTTCATCACGGCGCTGGGTGTGCTCAACACGATGTTCATGTCGGTCCTCGAACGCACCGCGGAGATCGGCGTGATGCGGGCGATGGGGCTGCGGGCCTGGCAGGCGGTGGTGATGTTCGTGGTGGAGGCGCTGGCCATCGCCGGGGTGGGCAGCGCGGTGGGCGTGGCGCTGGGCGCGCCGGTGGCGATCTACCTCGGGCACGTGGGCATCGACTTCGGCGCAGCGGTCGACAAGCTGCCGCCAACCATCCCGATCAACACCATCATCCGGCCGGAGTTGAGCTGGAACGTGGTGGTCGTCGGGGTGATCCTCGGCTTCGCGATGGCGGTGGTGGGGGGCGTGCTGCCCGCCCTGCGCGCCAGCGGCATTCAACCGGTAGAGGCGATGCGCCAGCGTCGCTAGTTTCAAGGAGAAAGCATGAAGTTCCTCGCCCTCACCCTCGCCCTCTTGTCCCCCGGCTTCGCGCGTGCGATCACCGTCGACGAGATGCTCGACCACGTCGACAAGAACCTGACCTACGACTCCCGCGAGTCGAGCGTGCGCATGACGGTGGTGAAGGGGGGTTCCACGAAGACCTACCTGATGCACAGCTTCGGACGGGGCGCCGAGGAGATGGCGATGGAGTACCTCGAGCCGGCGCGCGACAAGGGTACGAAGATGCTGAAGAAGAGCGACGAGCTGTGGATGTGGCTGCCGAGTGTCGAAAAGACGCAGAAGATCTCGGGCCACATGCTGCGGCAGGGGATGATGGGCAGCGACATGTCGTACGAGGACCTCATGGAGCAGTCCACCTGGCGCGATGCCTACAGCGGCACGGTGGTGGCCGAGGAGACCATCGAGGGTCGCAAGGTGTGGAAGGTCGACCTCAAGGCCAAGGACAGCACGGTGAGCTACCCGCGGCGGCTGATCTGGGTGGACCAGAGCTCCTACATCCCCCTGAAACAGGAGCTCTACGCGCTCTCCGGCATGCTGCTGAAGACCTGGACGATGTCCGACATCCGCGAGGTTGCCGGTCGACAGTTCGCGTACAAGATGGTGGTCGAGGACCAGGTGCAGAAAAACAGCCGCACCGAGATCACCTTCGAGAGCGTGGCGTTTGCGGTGCCCTTGCAGGAGGAGGTGTTCTCCACGCGGTGGCTCGAGCGCTGATCCGCGCGGCGACCAAGCTCGTAGCGGAGTGAGATGGTCGCCACGTTGACACTGCTGTACCCCCGGCGCTACGGTCGCGGGGCGCCCTGCCCCGTGACCACCCACGCCGCGACCCTCGCCGACCTCGACGACGCCGCGCTGGTGGTGGCGATGGCCCGTGGCGACCGCGAGGCCCTGGGGAGCTTCTACGACCGCTACGCCGGGCTCTGTCTCGCGCTGGGACGGCGGGTGCTGCGCGACACCAGCGAGACGGAAGAGGTGGTCCACGAGGTGTTCGTGGAGGCCTTCCGCTGTGCCCACGCCTACGACCCCGCCCGGGGATCGGCGCGGGCCTGGCTCACCACGCGGATGCGCAGCCGGGCGCTGGACCGCGTGAAGTCGGCGGGGCGTAGCCGGGCGGTGCAGATCGACGAGCTGGGCGAGGGGATCGGCGCGGTGGGCGCGAGCGACGGCCGGGAAGACGACGCGCGCTTGCACGGCGCGCTCGCGGAGCTCCCGGCCGAGCAACGCGCGGTGCTGGAGCTCGCGTACTTCGAGGGGCTGTCCTCGACGGAGATCGCGTCGCGACTTGGCGTGCCGGTAGGGACGGTGAAGTCGCGGACAGCCGCGGCCTTCGCCAAGCTGCGCGTCGCGCTGGGGGACAGGTGAAGTCCCTCGCCGAGATCGCCCTCGCGGCGGGCGTGACCGAGGCGGAGGCGGAGGAAGTACTCGCACGCCTGGTGCCTCCGCTCGCGCCCGGGGGCCGTCTGCGCGACCGGCTCCTGGCGTCGGTGGCGCCGGGCTGGTGGGCGCTGGTGGACGCCTTCGCCCGGCACGTGGACCTCCCGCTGGAGCGGGCGCGGGCGCTGCTCGTCGACGCGGAACGGTACACCTCCTGGGTGGCGGGACCCCTGCCTGGCGTGTCGGTGATGCACCTGCCGCATGGCGCGGCGCACGACGGCGCCGACGTGGGGTTGGTGCGGTTGGGCGCGGGCGTGGTGTTCCCGCCCCACGAGCACCTCGGACCGGAGCAGGTGATCGTCCTCGACGGCAGCTACACCGACGACCGGGGACGGTTCTACCAGCCCGGCGACCGCGACGACCGCGGCGTGGGTGACCGGCACCACTTCGTGGCCGGCCCCTCCGGGGTGGTGTTCGTGGTGGTGCTGCGGGAGGGGATCGTTGTCCACGTCCCTGGGGGGGAACCGGTCGTCATCCGGGGGTGAGGTGGGAGCTCGGTCACCGGGGAAGCTCCTCTGCGAGGTTGTCAGTGACGCAATAGCCACCGGAACACACCACGTTCCACCCGCTGGGACAGGCGCACTCGTCGAGCGGTTGATCGCAGGGGAGCACGCACTCGGCGCGTGCACCATCGCGGTAGTTGATGCTCTGGCAATCAAGGCCCTCCTCGCAGGCGGCCGAGTCGGCCACCAGGGGGTCACAGACCTCGAGGAAACCACTGGGTACAGGCACGGTTTCCGGCTCGCCACAGGGCGCATCCGAGCAAGCGAGCAACCAGGCGCAGGGGATCACCGGGGCGCGCCCTGACGTCACTGCTTGAACCTCGCGTTCCCGGTTCCGCAGAGGGTGGCGATACGCCAACTCATCGGGGTAGCTCCTCTGGGCCGGATTCCTGACAGTAGTAGTAGCCATTGCACAACATTTCCCAGCCGGTGGGGCAGTCGTCCGAGGTCTCGCAGGGGAAGGTACACGTCGGCTGCGACGGGTTGCCGTACAACACCGCTTGCCAGCACTCCATCGGCTCGGCGCACTGGGTGCCAGTGTCGCCCATGTCGCACGGTTCCAGGAACCCGTCGGGGACGGTGGCGCGCGGCTCCGGGGAACATCCAACGCTGGCCCCGAGGAGGAAGAGGACGTGCCACGACCTCACTGGTTGAACCGCGCGTTACCGGTTCCGCTTCCCGTGGCGCACTCCGAGGGGAACGCGAAGTTTACCGTGAGCGGGTGGCCCACGTCCCACAGGTTGGCATGGGCGCCCGACATCCACGCGCCGCCGCACTGGTCCACGGACGGGTAGGTGAGGGGGCCGAACGAGTACGACCAAGCTTCGTTCCAACTGAAGTCGAAGCGGGTTCTCCGCACGCCGGATCCGTCCATCGGCCAGAGGTCATCTCTGGTGTTGAAAGGCGACACTCGGCGGCTCGATCCGATGAACTGGTCCTGCGCCACGTCCGGGAACATCGCCAGCGGCAAGCCCAGGTCGGCCATGAGCCGGAACTTGTGAAACCAGTCGAGGTTGTAGTGACAGCAGCGCAACTTGCCGTCGCTGCCGATGTCCACGCCGGCGCACTCGGCGAGGGTGTAGGGCCAGCCCGCCCAGTGGGAGATCTCGTGCATCAGCAACCCCGAGATCTCCACGATCTCGGCGAGCCCCGCCCGCGCGCAGGCCATCGCCACGAAGAGGTCGCCGAAGGGATCACTAGACTTCCCGGTGCGTACCCAGTCGAACAGCCGGTGCCCCCACCAAAAGAAGTAGTCGGCCAGGGCCGCGTTGACGGTGATGCCGTCGTTCAGGGTCGTCCAGCCGGCCGGGGTGATGCCGATGAAGTCGCCCTGCCACTGGCGCTGGGCCGCGACCGTGCCGATCCCGGCGATACGCACCACGTCGAGGTCGTAGCGGCACATCGGCCCGAGGTCCACCCGCCAGGCCTGGTCGCGCATCTGCTCTCGGATCCACGACTTGCTGATCAAGCAGGCCGACTCGAATCGGTCGATGCTCTCGCAGGTGAAGGCCCAGGCGTAGAGCGTCGCGAGGCCGTATCGCAGCGCCCGGAACAGGAAGCCGTCGTCGTTCTGCCAGTACAGCCCCTTGTTGAGCCACTCGTCCCTCGGGAAGACCGCTGGGCTGAAGGTGCCGGAGGCGACGTCCCACACGTCGACGTCGAAACTCTCGATCTTGTTCCACCAGGTGGGCAACATCGAGGCCAGGAACGTCGCGTGACTGGAAGTAGGGACGTGGTCGCCCGGCAGGGAGGCGTACAGGAAACCGTTTCGACCGGGCACGTCGTCCATGATCGGGCAGGCGCCCAGGACGATGCTGCACACGTCTCGCAGCTTCGCCACGTCGCAGGAAGCCACCTGCAAGGGAAGCGACTCGCAGTCCGCCAGCGCCTTCGCCGATGCCCGGGTGACGCTGGTCGTTGGCCGGGTCAGGGCGGCCGAGAGGCCCCGCGGTGTCAGTCCACTCACCGCCGACGCGCGGACCGCGCGCACGAGGGCCGCGGGATTGTTCACCAGCGCGAGCAGCTCGCTGGGCACGCCCGCCATGTCGGGCGACGCCCTGTTTAGCAGTGCAGGCGCGAGCGACGACCGCGTCTGGATCCGCCCCAAGCCGAGGCCCTCTGGCCCACAGCCGCAGGCGGCGGCCGCGATCCGCCGGTCGAGGGTGTGGCTGGGGGCGAGGATCCGGGGGTCCACGGGAGCTAGTTCTGCCGCAGCATACCGTTGATGAGGAAGGTCACAGCCGGCGTGGTCCCGGTGATGCCCGAGACCTCCCAGCGGATGTACTTCAACAGGCCGTCCACGCGGAGCTTCTGCGAGGTGTTGGTGGTGCTCACGACGGCGAAGGTCCCGGCGACCACCCAGCCGTCCTCCGAGTCGATTTGCATGCCGGTGATGATGCGAATGGTGACGGTGGGGCCGCCGGTTCCCTCGAGCGCGGCGACGTAGAGCAGGGCGTCGGCGAGGTCGAAGCGGGCCACCTCCAGCGACTGCTGGATGGGTTGTTTGGTGGCGACGGTGGTGCGGACAGGGAGGGGGGTGAGGGTGAATTCCGAGGCCATGTGATTCTCCGGTTGAGTGGTGAGGCTGGGCAGGTCGCGACAGCATGGCACAGGTATTGCGCGGCGGTGGCGGCGGCGGCGGCGGCGGACTTTACAATCTCCTCACAACTCAGGGAGCTGGACGCAGCCGCCCGGTCACCCGGGGGTGACGACGCCGGGCCGTGAGGAAGGGCGCCGCCACGTCCCGGGCGGGTAACCGGTCGTCATCCGGGGGTGAGGCGACGCCGCCGGCGCGCCCGGCACCGTGATCTCCGGATGCCCCCATCCGGCTTCGCCACCTTCCCCCGCAAGCGGGGGAAGGCGAGGGTGGAGGCCCCTTCCCGGGGGGGCGGGGAGATCCGGCACTCGATCCATCCCCTCCTGGGTGACATGAATCGCGCG
>CAYHRZ010000111.1:0-2572 GCA_964359125.1 uncultured Klebsiella sp.
AGCATGGCGATGGCGGACAGGGCGGGATTCGAACCCGCGGTACCTTGCGGTACACACGATTTCCAGTCGTGCACCTTCGACCACTCGGTCACCTGTCCACGTCGACATGGCGGAGAGGGTGGGATTCGAACCCACGGTAGGGAGGCCCTACAGTAGATTTCGAGTCTACCGCCTTCGACCACTCGGCCACCTCTCCAAAAACATTTCACCGATCCTTCGTTCTCAGTCTGCGGAAGAAGCCCCTCAGCATCTCGCTGGACTCCTGCTGCAACACGCCTGACTCGACGCTGAAATGATGGTTCAGCCCCGGAAACTGCGCGAGGTTGCCCAGACTGCCGCAGAAGCCTGCCTTCGGGTCGGACGCCGCGTAGACGCAGCGCCGAACCCGGGACAACACCATGGCCCCGGCGCACATGGCACAGGGCTCGAGGCTGACGAAGATTTCGCAGTCGTCGAGTCGCCAAGCCCCACGGAGGTGTGCCGCCTGCCGCAAGGCGTTGACTTCAGCGTGGCCGCAGGGATCGTGCTCCGTTTCCCGCGTGTTGTGCGCGGCGGCCAATTCCCGGTCGCCCGCGACGACGACCGCGCCGATCGGCGCCTCGCCGAGCGCGGCGCCCGCCGCAGCGAGTTCCAACGCCCGCTGCATCCAGCGCCGATCTGAGTCAGATGGATCGTGTATGTCGGTCAAAGAACACCGGGTGACAACGCCCCCACGGCCGCGTTGGTACTATGACCGCCGACCGCGCCCGTCAACTGCCGGAGGACGCGGCCGCCCGCGATACATCGCCGGATGCGCGACACCTTGACGGAGGCACGGCACCGCCTCGCACGCGGACTCGCAGACAGGGTTCGAACGGAGGTGGGTACCGAACTGGGGGCGCTGCGTGATTCGTCCCAGGAGCTTCGGAGCGAGGTGACGGCGCTCGCCCTCGCCGCCGAAAAACTCCACGACGAGCTGGCGAGTTCCGCGGTCCGTCTCAACCCAGGTCCGTTCCGCGAGGACATGACGGTCCACGCCGCGCACGCCCGTCACCCCGCCACGCGACGGGTGTTCGCGGCCAGGGGACTACCACACTGCCCCTCCTGCGCGGTAGGAGCCGACGAGACGCTGGCCGAGGCCGCGTCGGCGGAGGGCCTGGACCTCCAGGAACTTCTGGCCGCCCTCCGCGCGTTGGAGTCTTGATGCTCGCACCCCTACTCGTAGCCCTCGCCCTCGCCGCGCCGCCGAAGGTGACGATCGCACAGGCGTCGCTCACGGCGGCCGATGGTGCGGTGCTGGCCGCGTCAGTCGCGCTGCCCCCGGGCGCGAAGCGGGGCGTCGTCCTCGTGCACCAGTCCAAGCGGAACAAAGAAGACTGGTGGCCGCTCGCGGAGCGATTCGCCCGCTCCGGCTACGCCGTCGTCGCTGTAGACCTCCGTGGTCACGGCGGCTCGACGGGCGCCACTCCCAGCGAGTTGGGCAGGGCGGACTACGCCGCCATGGTGAGCGACGTGAAGGCGGCCGTGGAACGCCTCCGCCGGGAGCAGGTCGGTGAGATCGCGATCGTGGGCGTGGAACTTGGAGCTAACCTGGCGATCAACGCCGCTATCGACGAGCCCAGAGTAGTGAGCGTGGTGATGGTGTCGCCGGGCCTGGACTACCAGGGCGTCATCACTACCGACGCCGTGAAACGCTTCGGGAGCCGGTCGCTACTCGTAGTTGCGGCGGCGGACGACGCCTACTCGGCCAGGTCCGCGGGAATCCTGAACGACGCGGCGACGGGCGTGCACGAGTTCCGACTCCTGGAAACCGGCGGGAGGGGCATGAAACTGGTGGGTTCCGAGCCGGCCCTCGAAGGCTGGCTCGCAGGTTGGGTGTCGACGCACTGGAGCGCGCCCGCCACAGCGCCGGCCGCGACCGCCGTCGCGCCCACCACGGTGGGCGGGGCGCCGTTGGAAACGTCGGCGCCCACGACCGGGCCCTAGAAACTCAGCTCGACCTGGACCGGCACATTGGCGTTAGGGTCCGTGAGAATCGTGTCCGTCTGCTGCACGGTTTCGACCTCGCCGAGTTCTCGGAGCCGGGCCGCGAGGGTCGCGGCGTTGTAGGCCGGTACCGCCACGCGGACGGAACGCGTCTCGCCCTCTTCCAGGCTCCACGCGGCGACGGGCCTACCCCTCGAGTCCTGCAGCTCCCCGCCCAGGTCGTTGGCGATCGCAGCCAGCGCCTTGAGTGCACGGGCGTCACTCGCGACCACCCGGTAGCGAAACGGGGCGGGGGCGTAGAAGGTGACTTCTTGCTTCTGCGCCGCCTCGCCGTTTGCCCCGGGATCTCTCTCCCACTCCGGCTGCCACGGCTCCAGTTCGGCCCCCTTCGCCGGCGACTTCACCTTCGGGAGGCGCTGGGCCATCGACTGCGACCGGCTCGAGGTCGACGTCGCCGACTCGTTGCCCAGCACACCGTCGTTGTCGAGAGAGACGGCGCTGGGCGCGTTGGGCTCGATGTCCGCCGCGGGGGCGCCCGTCGTGAGGCCAGATGGCACAGAGGCCGATGGGGGCGCGGCCGCCTGCGCCCGGGGTTCCGACGCCGACT
>CAYHRZ010000111.1:2582-12221 GCA_964359125.1 uncultured Klebsiella sp.
CCGACTCCACCGACGCCTCGCCGCCGACCTCGTCCCCGGCGCCGAAGGCGCCGCCGGCGGCGACGGTGTCACCGACGGCAGGTGCGGAGGAAGATTCTCCGCGGTCTTGACCGACGTAGACCACCACGAGGAGCGCCGCGGCCGCGAGCATCACCGCCTCGGGCCGAGCCTGCCGGATCCACAACCGCCACCCGACCTGCATCGGCTCCCGTTCGATTCGAGAGCGGACACGGGCCGCAAATCCCGCCGGCGGCTCGACCAGTCCCTCCGCGCGCAAGAGCTCCACCGCGTCGCGCAGACGTTCGAGTTCGTCGCGGAGCGCGGCGTCACGCGCCAAGGCCGCCTCCACCTCTCGCGCCTCCGCCGACGGCAGCGCGCCATCGAGGTAGGCACTGAGTCGATTTCGAGCGAAGAAAGTGTCCATCAGAGTACGTCCGCCGCGTGGACCCGGCGGGCGACGCGGGCAGCAAGTTCCGCACGAGCGCGGTGAATGCGACTCTTTACCGTACCTCGCGGCAGATCGAGAATATCCGCGATCTCCTCGTACGCAAGATCTTCAACGTCCCGCAGGATGAGCACCTGGCGGTGCTCCTCGTCAAGTTCGGCGAGGGCCGCCTGGACAACTGCGCCCGCTTCGCGCCGGTGCACGCCCCGATCGGCACCGGGCGCGTCTTCGTCAGCGATCTCGCGGGCCGGGAGGTCCTCGTCGTCCCTCGGGGCGTCGATCCCGTCGTGCCGACCGTACGCACGGCGCGCCCGGTGGAGTCGGGCGTTCCGGCAGTGATTCACCCCGATACGGAACATCCAGGTGGAGAGGCTGCACTCAGAACGGAAAGCTCCCAGGCCCCTGAACGCCGACACGAATACGTCCTGTGCGACTTCCTCGGCCGCCTCGGC
Organism: uncultured Klebsiella sp.; assembly: GCA_964359125.1. Taxonomy (GTDB): domain Bacteria; phylum Myxococcota_A; class UBA796; order UBA796; family SXON01; genus SXON01. The sequence goes on from CAYHRZ010000111.1 coordinate 3,480, forward strand.
GTCGCCAAGCCAGCGATAACAAAGGGAGTAGATCCTTGACTGGTACCGAATCACCACCTCGTCGAAGGCCCCGCGATCACCGGACTGGAACCGGGCCACCAGCTCGCCATCGCTCGCCCCGACGCTCACCCTCAGGGCGGCGGCCGATCGAAATCCGAGGGCGGCAAAAAACATTTCCACGCGTGGGCAGCCTACCGAGATGACAGTGCGGGTCTAGAAACGGTTCCGTCAATCTTCGTCTTCGTGCCGGAGCGGTTCCATCCGCACGCGCTCGCCTGTTCGAACCGAGCGCTGGATGGACTCGACCGGGAGGCGCTTCACGGGGAAGATCGCCTTCTTGATCTTCGCATCCCGGAAGCTGACCCCGTCCAGATTGGCGTAGTCGAAGTCGGCCTCTTCCAGGTTGGCACCCTCCAGGGTGGCCTCACGCAGGTTTGCGTTCCAGAAACTCGCCCCGGAGAGGTTTGCCCGTCGGAAACTGGCCCGGTGCAAGTTCGCCTCGCCGAGCTTCGCGTTGGTCAGGTTCGCGCCTTCGAAGCTCACGCCCGAGAGCTCCATGCCGCGGAGGTCGGCCTCCTCGAGCGTCTCCCCACGCCGGAGCATATCGAGCACCTGCTTTCGCGTGAGCGACCGCATCTCGGCGAAGTCCTCGCGGTCGAACTCGTCGTCAGGGTCGGGAGACTTTCGCTTGCTCATTTTGCGGGCACCGGGACCGGGAGGCACTGAGGATAAATCCGACGGCCGATGCTTGCCACGAGCGCGGCTCCGACGGGCACGCCCCCCAGGGCCTCGGTGAGGTGCCCGCCACCCGGGTTGAGCACGTTCACCTCGACCACCCTGCCGCCGATGACGTCGACGCCCGCGAGCCAAGTGGATTCACGCCGCAAGTGCGGGCTAAGCGCCGCGATCGCGAGGATGTCGTCGTTGTCCACCGTGCAGGGAGTGGGGATCGCGCCGAGGCGCAGGTTGTGGCGGAACTCGCCCGGGGCGCGGTTGCGCAGGTACCCGCCGATTAATTCCCCTTCGAGCCACAGTAGCCGCTTCTCCCCAGCCGGAGCCTCGTCCAGGTACGCCTGGACGACGACGTAGCCATCGCCGCGGGTGGCCGTCGCCGCGAAGGCCGCCAGCACCTCTGCATGCGCGGCTCCTCGTCGTAGCAGGTGCACTCCCCGACCCCCGCTACACCGAGCAGGCTTCAAGATCGCGGCGCCGGGGAGGGTGGTGATGAACACCGCGGCGGCGGCGGCCGAACGGGTGACCAGGGTGAGTGGACGCGGCACTTCCGCAGGGAGGCTGGCCAGCCACGACTTGTGGCAGGTGCGCAACATCCCTGCGGGTTCGTTGAGCACCACCACGCCTCGCTGGGCGAGCATCTGCGCCATGGCAAGTAGGCCAGTGTCGAGCGGGTTCACCCTGAGGACCAGGACATCCAAGTTCGACGCGTCGAACTGCCGACGCGACGCCTGACCCCCTCGGAGTCGCCCCACTAGCGCCTCGCGGTCCGCGTCGATGCCGTCGAGCACCCATCCACGGGCCTGCACCCGGCCACGCTCATCGATGTCGATCCCGGTCGGCTCGACCACCCGCACCGACCAACCCGCGGCTACGCCGGCCGCGAGCAGGTGCGCGGTGGTGTGGGTGGGCGAGATCCCCTCCGCGCTCTTGATGACCACGCCGATACGCACCTCCCCCGCTATCCGCTGGGATACGATGTGGGCGATGGACGAGGTCCTGGCGCGCATCCCGCTCATGCTCGCCGCGCGCTATCCCTTGCTCTACGTTGTCTCGCCCGAGGAGGAGCGAGTTGAGCGCGGGCTCGAGCGCCTCTGCGCGCAGCACGGCCTCGTGCTCTACCGGTGGCGGAGCACGACGGGCCTGCGGGGCCCGGGTCGCCCGGCAACCCCCGGCACCGCGGCCGGCGCGCTCGACGAGATCCGCGAGGTGACCGAGCCGGCGTTGTTCGTCATGGAAGACTTCCACGAGTACATCGCCGAACCCGGCGTGATTCGGCGGCTGCGGGACCTCGAGCGGGAACTCGGCGCACGACGTCAGGCGGTGTTGATCCTCTCCGGCACGCTGGAGATTCCCAAAGAACTCGACAAGGAATTCGCAGTGCTCGACGTTCCCTTGCCTGGCCGCAAGGAGGTGTCGCTCCTGCTCGCGGTCCTGCTGCAGTCGCAGAAGATCGATGTCGAGCCCGACCTGTTCGACGCTTTCGTCACGGCGTCGCTGGGGCTCACTGAGAAGGAGATCAAGCGCGCGTACGCACGGGTGCTGGTAGACGGCCAGCGGTTCGCGCCGACGGATCTTGGATTGCTGATTTCCGAAAAAGCGCGGTTGTTACGTAAGTCTCGTTTTCTCGAGTTCATTCGGCCCGACGTGGGCGCCGCCGACATTGGCGGCCTGGGGAACCTCAAGGACTGGCTCACGACGCGTCAAACTGGATTCTCGGACCGGGCGCGGGCCTTCGGGCTACCGGAGCCGAAGGGCCTGTTCCTTCTCGGCGTGCAGGGGTGCGGGAAGTCACTGTCGGCCAAGGCCGTCGCCGACGCCTGGCAGGTACCGTTGTTGCGGTTGGACGTGGCGGCGCTGTTCACCGGCCGCGCCGAGGAAGGGCTCCGCGAGACCATCCGCGTTGCCGAGTCGATCGCGCCGGCGGTCCTGTGGATCGACGAGATCGAGAAGGCCTTTCTGCAAGACCAGGGCGGCGGCAGGGTGTTCGGCGCATTCCTGACTTGGATGCAGGAGAAAACGAAGCCGGTTTTCGTCGTCGCCACCGCCAACGAGGTGCGGGCCCTTCCGCCCGAACTGTTGCGAAAGGGCCGCTTCGACGAGATTTTCTTCGTTGACCTGCCCAACGTGCACGAGCGCCTCGAGATCCTCGACATCCACGTCCGCAGGCGCAAGCGCGAACCCGAGGGCTACGATCTCCTACAGATCGCGGAAGAAACCGAGAAGTTCTCCGGCGCCGAACTCGAACAACTGGTCGTGTCCGCCCTGTTCCTTGCCTTCGCGGCGCACCGGGAGTTGCGGCAGGAGGACTTGGTACGCGTCGCGCGGGAGAGCATCCCCCTCGCGGTGACCATGGACGAGCGCCTCAAGGAACTGCGCGAGTGGGCCCGGCCGAGGGCCCGGCCCGCTTCAGTCGACACCCGGCGCGTCTCGTTCTTCGCCGACTGGGAGCAGCCATGAAGGTGGCCGTGGTGGGCGCCGGTTCGTGGGGAACGGCCCTCGCGATCCAGGCCTCCCGGGTTGGACACGACGTGTGGCTCTGGGACCACGACACCGAGCGCGCACGTGCGAGCCAGGCCTCCCGCTCGAACGAGCGATACCTGCCGGGCATCGAGTTTCCCGCGGTCCTGGCGGTGACGGGCGACATCGCAACGGCGGTGAGTGGCGCCGAGGTGTGCATCGAGGCGGTACCGTCTACGGCCCTCCGCGCGGTCGCGGTGGTGCTACGCGAACACCTCGAGCGTTCGTGCGTCGTGGTCTGCGCCACAAAGGGCATCGAGGTCGACACCCTCTACACCATGGACGAGATCCTCTCGCGCCTGCTTCCGCCGCGACAACCCTTGGTGATGCTCGGTGGCCCCTCCTTTGCCCGCGAGGTTGCGGCCGGCATGCCCACGGCCGTGGTGGTGGCGAGCCACGACGCGGTGGGCAATCACGCCGCCGCGGAGGCGCTCCACGGCGGCTACTTCCGCGTCTACGACACCGATGACGTCGTGGGCGTCGAGCTTGGTGCGGCGCTGAAGAACGTGATGGCCATCGCCTGTGGCGTCTCCGACGGGGCGGGCCTGGGAACGAACGCCCGCGCCGCACTGATCACCCGTGGCCTGGCGGAGATTTCGCGAATCGCCATCAAGCGCGGGGCGAACCCGCTCACGATGATGGGACTGGCGGGCCTGGGCGACCTCGTCCTGACCTGCACCGGCGACCTGAGCCGCAACCGGCGGGTGGGACTGGGGCTCGGCAAGGGACGGTCGCTGAAAGAAATCCTGGACGAGTTGGGCCAGGTCGCCGAGGGGGTGGTGACGGCTCGAAGCGCGTGGCAACTGGCCCGGCGGGAAGCGGTAGAGATGCCGATCACCGAGCAGGTCTACTCAATGCTGTACGAGGACAAGCCCGTGGGGGAAGTGCTGCGGGACCTGGCGGGACGGGGTCGGCGCGCCGAGCGGGGCTAGTGCGAAGTCGCGGGACTCCCTCCACGATTGACGAAACCGGCAGCCGCCCTCGCTTTCCCCGTGCTGCGTCCACGCGGGAACCAAAAAAAAGCCCGGGCGGCGGGGCCGCCCCCAACTACGGTACGTCGCCGCTCCCGCCGAGGGAAGCGAGCCGCAACCCCAGAAGAACTTGCGTGTGGGCCTGCTAGCGCGCTGCTGCTCGCGCCCCGGCCGCGGGCGCCCATGCCAGCCACGCCGCCACGGCGCACGCCGCCCAGGCCCAGGGCCCCGGCTCCACGGCCCAGCCGAGCGACATCGCCAGGATCGCCAACGCGTTGCTCGTGGCATGGGCGAGGATGCCGGGGACGATTCCGTGCGTGCGCACCGCCAGCGTGCCGAGCAGCAGGCCCATGGCTGCGGTAGGCAGGAACCGGAAAACGCTGGCGTGTAATGCCGCGAACATGGCCGCCCCCGCGATGGCCGCCTCCCACGGGCGGCCAACCCTGCTCCAGAGCCCCTGGATCGTCCCCCGGAAGAGCAACTCCTCGCACAGCGCGGGGAGCGCCGCGAATACCAGCAGCAGCACCGGCAGCGACACCGTCGTGTCGATCGCATCGGCGAGCAGCGAGGTCGGCGCGGGTAAGAACGCCGCCTGCGCATCGCCGACGGTGAGCGCCACTCCGGGGAGGCAGGCGCCCAGGAGGACCCCGCGCACCGCGTGCAGGGCAGCTGGCCGGCGGAGTCGCTGCACCTCCGGCAGCCGCAGTCCTAGCCACCAGGGAGTCAACAACGCCACTGGGAGTACACAAACTAGCTGCGTCGCCGCCACCCCCCAGGTGCGGTCGGACGCCTGCGCCGGCTGGCCCAGGAACCACAACAAAAGCCCAGACAACACGAACGCCACCAGCGCTTCGACGCGGTAGTCGCCCCGCGCGCGCCGTCCGGCGCCACCCCGGGAACCAAGCAGCACGTCCTCCCGGCCGAGGAGGCGCGCCGCCACCCCCACCGCCAGGGCCGCGTGCCCGGCCGTCAATAGCAGCGCCAAGGCCACCATCGCGGGCGACGCCACGCCGCCCAGTACGTCGCGCACCGCCACCGCCGCCCCGGTGAAGGGCACGGCAGCGACAGCGGGAGTCAGAACGAGCCCCGGGAGGGCCGCGGCGCCCACCAGGAGGAGCGGGACGAACACCAACGGCAGCGTGATGACCTGGCCCGATTTGAAGTCCGGGGCCCACGCCGCGCCGACGACCATCACCGCCGCCGCCAGGACCGCGAGCGGGATGAGGGCGAGGGCGCCGAGGAGCACCGGGGCCAGTTGCAGCGTGCCGGGTGCCAGGAACGCGACGGTGGTGGCACCGGCAATCCACGAGAGAAGGCCCCCCAGCATGCTGACCACCACGACCACGATGAACTTGGCCGCCGCGACAAGATTGCGGTCCCGCGCACTCACCAGAAGGGTCTCGATGGTCCCCCGTTCTCGCTCCCCGGTCACAACGTCGAGCGCCGTGTATAGCGCGGCCGTGAGCAGGGAGAAACAGAGGACGACCGGGGCAAAGACCGCCACCCGCCGCCGGGCGGCCCGGACGGGATCCTCGCGATCGAGGACGCTCACCCGGGGCTCGGCCTGCTCCCGTCGGTACCGCGTGAGAGCGCCCCGCAACCGGTCCACTGCCTCCGCCGACTCTGGCGAACGGCTGTCCCACCAGATCTCGGCGGACCCGTCGCCCGCGCGAGCCGCAGCGACGACCTCTCCCGCAGCAACTGCTGCGGCAGGGTCGGCCACCTCCCGGACCTCGAGGCCGGGGTCCGGGGGGAGGGTGGGTGCTTCGGCGACGGCCAGGACGCGCGACCGATCCTCCGCCGCGGCGGCGCGGTGCCCAGCCCAACCGGCCACCGGGTAGACCACCACGGGAACGACCACCATGAGCCCGATGGTCACGGGGTCGCGGAGGTGCTGCAGCAGTTCGTAGCGGGTCAGCATCCGCAGTGCCTGGAGCGCCTGTCGGACCCTGCCGTCACCCACCGCCTTTTTCCTCCACGATCGCCATGAAGGCGGCCTCCAAGCGGCCGCCCGGATCGCGGGCCCGCAACGCCTCCACGGTGCCGGTTGCCACCACTCGGCCCCGGTGAACGACGACCAACCGGTCGCACAATCGCTCCGCCTCGCCCATCACGTGCGTGCTGTACAGCACGCACTTCCCGGTCGCGCGAGCTGCCTCCAGAACGGAAAACAAGTGCTGAGCCACCATCACGTCGAGGCCAGAGGTGGGCTCGTCGAAGATCAGCACGGGGGGGTCGTGCACAAGGGCGCGTGCGATGTTGACCTTCTGCTTCATCCCCGTGGACAGGAGTTCACACGTCACGTCGGCGAATCGCCCGATGTCGAAGTGCTCGACGAGCGCGTCCGCACGAGCCACGGCATCGTCTACGCCTTGGAGTCGACCGGTGTAGACCAGGACCTCTCGGGCCGTGAGACGGCCGTACAGCCCGGTGCTCGCGGCAAGGTAGCCGATTGACCTCCGGACGCTGGCACTCGCAGTCGTCACGTCGAAGCCCGCGACCGTGGCGTTTCCCGCGTCGGGCGCGATCAGCGTCGCGAGCATGCGCATCGTCGTCGTCTTTCCCGCCCCGTTTGGGCCTAGCAAGCCGACGATCTCGCCCGCGTGGGCCTCTAGGGAGATGCGGTCGACCGCCATCACCCGACCGGCGGGGCCGGCGAACGACTTGGAGAGGCCGTGGACCTCGATCACGGCCTCGCTCCGGTACCCGACCACCGGGTGCCAAGCGCGACGGCACAGACGGTGAGCCCAACCATTTGAGAGACAGCGACCGCAGTCCAACCCCAGGGCGACTCGCCCAGGAGCCACCCCCGCATCACGAGAACCGAGTTGCTTACTGGGATCCAACCCAGCAATCCGCCCAGCTCCGCGCGCGGGAGCGCGCCAGCGAGCGCGAGACCAAGCACTACCGTCATGGCGAAGGAAGCCGTGTTCTGCGCCTGCTTGAACGTGCGGGTCGGCGCGGCCGCCAGGAACGAGATCGCCGCGCCGTGGAGGGCGGTCAGTACCGCCATCGGCACGACGGCCAAGATCCGCGAAGAGGGGATGCTAAGACTCTGTCCGAGCAGGGCGGACGCGTGCAGCAGCGTGATCGTGCCACTGAAGGCCGTGGCGAGGACCGACAGCAGGGTGGTGAGCGACACGGCCACCAACTTCCCGGCGACGAACACCCAGCGCGGCGCCGCGGTCAGCAGGCTCGTCTCGACGGTCCCCCGCTCCCGGTCGGCGATAACCGCTTCGACCGCCGGGTACATCGACGCGAACGCGCTGAGCACAACCAGCAGCAAGGGCAGCACGCGCGATGCCACCAGCACGAGCGCATCCTCGCGCGGCGCGACGTCGTGGAGTTGGACAGGCCAGGGCTCATCGAACGCGCCGACCAGTCGGTCGTGCGCGAGGGCCGACACGGGGTCCCCGGCGTCGTACTCGATGACGACGCCGTCGTCCGTCCAGTTTGCCCGCGCCGCTGCTGCTGGCCCGTCGCCGCCGGTCACGCCCGGCGGCAGCGGCAACCCGGGGGACCCGACCACCTCGACCACGGGAATCAACCGCTCCTGCCAACCCTCCACCACGGCCTTGAACAGCGAGACCCCCCAGAGGATGCCCGGAAACAGTAGGAACGGGAAGGCGACCCCGAGCACGAGGGTGTTCACGTCGCGGGCCAGCTGTCGCAACTCGGCACCGACCACGTAGACGACGGGATGGAACGCCACCGTCGCCTAGTCTACACCCCCACGGAGTCGAGGAGGTCCAGCGCCGCCAGTTCTCTCACGGCGCGGGTTTGCAGCACAGCGAGCTCCGCCGCCGCCAGTCCCAGCCGGGCGTCCTCGAGCTCCGCGAACGTCAGTGCCCCACTCGTGAACGCCACCTCGGCAAGCCGCGCATTCTCAGCCGCCAGCGCGAGCTCCCGTTCAACCGCCACCAGCGCGGCGTCGTGTCGGGCAAGACGCGAAAACGCCGCGGTGACCTCGGTCTCGGCGGTGGCCAGCGCGCGCTTCGCCGACAGCGCCGCCATCCGGCTGGTGGCGGCCGCTTCGGCCTGCTGGGAAACGCGGTAGCCGCCGTCCCACAGCACCCATTCGCTCTCGACGACCACCATCCAGAACTCGGTCTGGTCGTTGAAGGCAGAAGTATTCTCCGTCCAAGCATAGGTGAACCGCCCGTTCACGTCGGGCAGCCAGCCAAGTCCCCGCGCGAGCGACTGCTGGCGTGCGCCCCGTAGCCGCTGCTCAGCCAGGACGATGTCCGGTCGACCGGACAGCCCACGCCCGAGCGCCTCGTCGGCGCTCACGAACGGCAAAGAAACCGGGGGAGGCGCCTCCAGCACCGCGTCCTGGGGCCAGCCCGTGAGCTGCGCGAGGGCCGACTCCGCTGTCGCCCGGCCCTCCTCGGCGGAGGCCCGCTCCCGGCGGGCCCGCGCCGCCGCGCGTTCGGCTTGGAGTTCGGCGGTCCGCGGCGCGCGCCCCCGCGCCCCCTGTTCGCGGGCGCGCGCCAGGTGTCGCGCCGCCGCATCGCTCGCC
>CAYHRZ010000112.1:0-12150 GCA_964359125.1 uncultured Klebsiella sp.
GACCGTGTCGGTGTCGTTCACCACGATGTAGGCGGGACGTTCCCAATTTCGGTGCGTACGCTCATTTACCCGCTCCCGTAGCTCAGCTGGATAGAGCACCAGTTTCCTAAACTGGGGGTCAGCAGTTCGAACCTGCTCGGGGGCGCCACTTGCCGGCGTCCCGGCGGTCGGCGGCGGGGAGGGCCGTCCCAGCCGCCGCCCGGCCGCTAGGTGTCGGCGCGGCGACCGCGCTTCTCCGCCCGGAGTTGCCGCCAGCTCGCGGCGGCGCCGGGTCCCCACCGCGCGAGCACGACGGCCAGCAACGCCGCGTTGCCCGCGCCGAGCACGAGGGAGGCCGCGGAGGGGTCCCCGCTGGCCACCAGGAACCCCAGAGCGTACACGCCTGCGGCCAGGAAAAGCACGGGTTCCACCGCCGCTGCCAGCGCCGCGCACATCGCCGCGGCGAGCAGCAGGTGCAGGGCAATCACCGTGCCGGGTGGGAGGTCGAGCGGGCCGGCGCCCAGGGCGAGCACCGTCCCCAGGGCGGGCGTGGCGACCACCCCCCGGGTCAGGGCGCGGTTCATCACCGTCCGGCCGAGCGACTCCCGGGCCCAGGCCCACAGGGCGAGCGCAAGGCCGAGGAAGGCGGCGTCGACCAGCAGGATGCCCCGTGCCGTGGGCGGCGGTCCCCACCGCCACAGCGCCAGGGGCACCACGGTGTGCAGACCCATCACCACCACCGTGACGAAAACACGAGTTCGTACGCCCGCCGCAGGGTCGTGATCCGCCGCCAGCCGCCGGGCGGCTTCGGCCTGGCGACTCTCCGCCGCAAGCGCCGCTTCGACCCTCGCCCGCAACTCGGGCTCCGGGTTGGCCAGCGTGTCCAGCTCGTGGGCCGCAGCCCGTGCGTCCCCGTGCTCCAGCGCCCAGCGTGCACGCGCCGTGCCGAGGCGGTCGTCGAGGAAATCTTGGATGCCCCGCCGGAAGGCCTCGGCGCTGGCGGGCCGGTGCGAGGGCTCGCGCGCCAGCGCGCGGGTACAAAGTTGGGCAAGGCCCCCCGGCGTCTCGGGGGAAAAGGACGGGACGAAGTCGGCGACGCCGGCGAGGACGGCCGCCACTGTCGGGCCGAGGTGGGGGCCGTCGCCCGCCAGCACGGCGTGGAGCAGTCCGCCTAGCAAGTACACGTCGGTGTGTACGCCCTGCGGCGCCTCGGCGGGGTTCACCATCTCGGGCGCCATGAACCGGGGCGTGCCCGACACTTGCTCGATGGAATCGGCACGGGGGAGGTGGTGCGCTGCCCGCTCGTCGAGTGCCGCGGCGATGCCCCAGTCCACCACGTACACCTCGCCGGCCGCGCCGACCATCACGTTGTCGGGCTTGAGGTCGCGGTGGACGACGCCGCGCCCGTGGGCGTGGGTGAGCGCCGCGCACACGGTCATCAGCACGCGGAGGTGCCACTCGAGCACGTCGCGCGCCGCGTACTCGGTCGCGACACGATCGGGATCGTCGAGCAGCGCCGTCCAGGTGTCGCCCTCGATCCGTCGCATCACGATGTGGGGGACTCCCGACTCGTCGGTGGCTACGTCGTGGACGGGCACCACCGCGGGGTGCTCCAGCCAGCCGGTGACCCAGGCCTCCTGGAGCAGTCGCGCCGCTGCACCGGTGGAGGGGTCGTCTGCGAGCGGCGCCTTGATCGCGACCTCCCGGTCCAGCGAGAACTGCCGCGCGGCGCGCACGATGGCGGTCCCGCCGACGCCGAGTGTGCGGTCGAGGGCGTAGTGCGAGCCCAGCGTGGTGCCCGCCCAGGCCGCTGCGCCGGCTGTGTGCTCGCCGCGGATGGTGGACCCGGGGTCCGCCGCGAGCGCGCGAGGACTCAGCGTGGGGTTCGAGTCGAGGGGCACGGTTCCCGCTATCGCTGCTACCAGCGCGGTGTCTCGCAACGCCAGGCCTCGTAGTACGGCACGCTGTCGCCCCACACGTAGCAGGGGTCGGCGTCGTCCAGGGCGAACAACACGTAGGTGATGTTTCCAGCGTCGCCCATCGCATCGTAGAACAACGTTTGGCCGTCCTCCACGTCGTCGATGCCGGCAACCGTCAGAACCGAGCCGCCGTCGTCAGCGAGGGTGTGGCAGGCGTCGAACCCGTAGTCGTCGTAGCCGTCGGGTTCGTCGCCGTCGATGCAGCTCTCGCCGTACCAACCATCCGCCCCGGCCGACGTCTCCGCCATCCCGAAGCCCCAGGCGTCTTCCTTGCCGTCGATGGTCACCTCGACACCGTCGCCCGACCAACTCAGGGAGAGGTTCGCGTGGGTATACAGTTCCGCGTCGGCGTCGGCGTCGGTGTCGGTGTCGCCAAATGGGTCGTCGCTGGTGTCGGCGGCGGCTAGCGCAGCCTCCCACTCGGCCTCGGTATACCAGCACGCGGTGACACCGCTTGCGAGCGTGAGCTCAAGCAACCGCCTCATCGCTGGCATGTAACAGCTACACCGGGCGAGGAGCCTGCTCCGCCGCCCTGCGGCTCGGCGCCTCCACGGAGCGCGCGTAGTAGCGGAGCAGGTGCTCGTCGTCCGCGCTCACCGTCACGACGTCGCGACCGCCTCCAACCAGCCCGCGCCGCCGCAACAGCGCCAGCGCCAGGTCCACGGTGCGCTCCGCTTCCTCGGCGTCGACGATCTCTCGATCGAGCGTGGCCTGGGGCGAGCGGTCGTCGGCCTCCTCCACGCGCGCCCGGGCGCCGCGCACGAGGTCGAAGGCTCGCCCCTGCGCCACCGGTCGCGCTACCGCTCGCGCCGAGGCGATGCCCGAGCGCACGTGCTTGCGGATGGCCACCACCTCGCGCTCGCCGCCGACCAGGGCCTGGGCCACCAGCACCACCGGCGTGGTGGGGATGACAGCGGCGATGCGGTCCACCAGGCGGTCGGCCAACACGGCCAGCCGCGCGAGCCGCTCCTTCCGCGGCAGCCGCGCGACGGCCACGATCTCGGGCTCCAGCGTGGCGGCCGAGACGGCCGGTCCGAACTGCACGGCGGCGTAGCCGTACTTGCGGTGGGCGCGTAGCCACTGGGGTCCGAGGGCGGCGAACAGGACCCGCGGCGTCGCGCGGGCGATGCGGCCGAGGGAGCGGAACTTGTCGGTCCAACGGGGCGGCGGGGCATCGGCCGCCTCTGCGGTGAGGTTGCGGTCCTCCAGCACCCGGTCGAAGTTGATGCCGATGGGGACGAACCAGATCTCGCGACCGGGGTCGTCTTGGAGGATGCCGAGGAGGTAATCCAGCAGTCCGAGCTTCGGCACGCGCAGGGCGCCGTCGCGACTCAGAGCACCCTCGGGGAAGAAGGCGGTGGTGAGGCCCCGGCTGGCGACCAGTTGCAAATAGCGCTGCAGCACCCGGTGGTAGAGGGGGTCCTTCTCGCCCCGGCGGATGAGGTAGCTGCCGAAGCTGCGGAACAGGGTGTCGAGCGGCCACACCCGCGCCCACTCGCCCACCGCGTAGGAGAGGGCCACCTGGTTCATCGCACCCACGGAGAGCACGACGTAGTCGGCGTTGCTGCGGTGGTTGGCCACGTACACCGTCACGGCGCCGTCGGGGATGGCCTTCCGCGCCGCCGCCAGGCCTGCGGTGTCGAACACCAACTCGTACGCCAAGTTCGTGGCCCACGAGGCCACGCTGCCCCCCAGCTTGTAGTACGACAAGAGGTTGAAGTAGGGCACGATCTCGTCGAGCCACACCACCATGCGCGCCCGCACCTCGCCCACGCCCACGCCCAGTTCCGCTGCGCGGTCGGCGGCCGCGCGGTCCAGCGCCGGGTCCTGCAGGAGCGCCTGCCGCACCCACACCCGGTCAACGAAGCGGAAGTGTTCGAGCCGCACGTCGTGCTTGCGCATCCACTCGCCGATGCCCTGCTGCCAGCGGTCGCGGAGCGCGCGCCAGGCCGCGTAGCGCAGCACCTCCCACGCCGCGATCGACAGCAGCACCGTCGCGACGACTTCGAGGGCTTTCATCCTCGGGGGATCCAGGGGGCGATTTGCTGCCGGAAAGTCTCCGTCCATGGCAGCGGCTTGAAACTGCCGGGTTCCACCCGCACGATCGCGCGGGTGCCGCGGCTGTGGGGCACGTCTTCGTCCATCGGCAGGATGTTCATGCCGAAGGTGAGCGACGTGACGCCCAGCTTCTCCACCCACACCCGGCAGCGAAGGTCGCCGGTGCCGTGGAAGGCCCGCAGGTACTCGATGGTGTTGGCGCGGACGACGTGGAACTGGTCGGGGTTGCGCTGCGCGTCGAGCACCCCGCCCCAGCCCAGGTGTTGCCAGAACGAGCCGATCGTGCGCTCGAACATCAGCAGGTAGCGGGCGTTGTGCAGGATCTGGAAGGCGTCGAGGTCGTCGAAGTAGACGGCGTGGACCTGCTCGTGGAAGCGCATCCCGCCGACCTATCTCCCGGCGCTACTCGCCGTTGAGTTGCCGCTCGGCCTCGACCCAGTTCTCGAAGGCGGAACCTCCCCGGGCCAGCCAGATCTCGTAGGCGCGGCGGGCCACTTGGTCGTGGCCGGCGCGGGCCTGGGGCACGGCTGCAGGCGCGACGCTTGCCGGGGCCGTTTCGGCCACGGCAGCCTTCGGCTTCTTGGACGAGGCGGGCTTTTTAGCCGCTTTCTTGGCGGGCTTCTCAGCTTCCGGGGTTCCTGAGCTCTTCTTGGTGGCCATTGTCAACCGCTGGTGAGGCCGGGCGTATAACGCGCGGCATTTGTCGACGGCAAGGCCACCCGTCCGGCGCGACTACGAGCCGAGTTCGTCGATGCGCTTGCGCAGGCCCTTGCGCTCTTCCTTCAGGTTGTTGGCCTCGGCCACGCCCATGGCGTCTTGGAGCAGCTTCGCGGCGGCCCCCTTGTCGCGGCCCGCGACCACGCCCGCGAGGTGCTCGCTGGTTTCCACGAAGCGGCGCCAGTCCTTGGCCGCCCGGCTGTGGTTCAGCGCCTCGCCGAAGGCCGTCTCCGCGTTGCCCCGCTCCCCAATCCGGGCGTAGGCCACCCCCGCGTTGAAGTTGAGGTCCTTGAGGAACCGGGCGTCCATGCCGCCGGACCGCTCCTTGGCCTTGCCGAACAACGACGCCGCCTCGGTGGCGCGGCCCAGGGCCAGGTTGTAGAAGCCGACGTTGTAGATGTCGATGGGCAAGAACCGGTCGAACTTCAGTGACTGGGTGAGCTGCAGGGTGCGGTTGGCCATCTGCAAGGCCGCCTCGTAGTTCTTGAGCTGCCCGTGGGCCTGGGCCAGGAGCGCCGCCGCGCTGCGCTCGCGCACGCCGTTCTTGAGTTGGTTGGCGATCTGCGCAACCCGAGCCAGCACGTCGGCCGCCTTGCCAGCCTGCTTGGCCAGGAGCAGGGCCTCGCCGAAGTGGAAGCCCGCCTCGAGCGCCAGCGGCCCCATGTTGAGCTGCCCGGCCAGCTCATTGGCCTTCTTGAAGTGCTCCGCCGCCTCCTCGTGACGGTTCGCCCGGCGGGCGATGAGGCCCCGGATGTACTCGGCATTGGCCTGGATCGGCGGCACGTTGGCGCTCTCCAACGCCTTGCGGATGTGGTCCAGCGCGGCGTTGGGGTTGCCGTCTTGGAGCTCGATGCTGGCGAGGTGGTTCTCGATCTCGGCCACCTTGAACTTGTCGTCGGCGGCGGCGTACAGTTTCGACGCGTCGCTCGCCCGGTCCCGGCTCCGGTACAGGTCCGCGCGGCGGAAGTCGAGTCGGCTCCCCGCGAACAACAACCAGGCGGTGAGGGTGCGATCCTCCTTCTCGGTGGCCCAGGCCGTGGCCTCGCCAATCACCTTCTCGGTCTCCTCGACGTTGCCCTGGTTCACCATGCGCTCGATGAGGTTCAGGTAGACCGTCCGCCGCAGCGCGTCGGGCCAGGTCACCGCAGCGAAGTGGCGCGTGGCGTCGAGCGCCATCGCCCACACCTGCGCCTCGTCTTGGCCGAGGGCCATGCTCCGGAGCAAGTTGGCCCGCTGCCCGGCGCCGTGCTCCGCGTACACACGCGCCGTCTTCACGGCGAAGGCGTGGCCCCGCGGCGCGAGCACGCGCTCCATGAACAGGCCCACTCGGCGCCCGATCTCGTGGTCCTCCTCCGACTGGTGCGCGCCGATCACCGCCTCGCGGAACAGCGGCTTGTTGAACTGGTAAAGCCAGGTGCCGAAGCCCTGGTGGAACTGGTCCTCCTTCACCAGGCCGGTCGCGGCGTCGAGCAGGTCGTCGACGCTGTCGCGGTCGAAGCCCGCCATGTCGGCCACGAGGCCCGAGGGGAACTGCACACCGAGCAGCGCGGCGAGGTGGAACACCCGACCGGCGTCGGCCGCCGTGGCGTGCTTGCGCTGGGCGTCCTTGGGGGGGCCCGAGGGCGGGTCCATGTCGTCTTCGCCCACCGTGGCCGGCACCAGTGAGAGCAGGGTCTCGCCCTCGAGGCTGTCGCCCAGGCGACCGGCGGCGCCGAGGTGGTCGAGCAGCTCGCCCACGAAGCCCGGCCGGCCGGCGGTGAGTTCCGCGACCCGCGCCGGTGCCGCCACGGCGATGTCGCGACTTTGCGCGTAGGCCGCCACGTCGTCGCCCGTCCAGGGCTCCATCGTGAGCCGCACGAGCTCGTCCTTGCGGCGATCCATCAAGTCCAGCCAGGGGGCGGGCATGTAGCCGCGGGCCGCGTCGTCGACCGTCTCGGTCCCGAGGATCGCCGTCAGCTTCATCGACTTGGCGGCCTGGAAGAGCCCGTCCAGGGCGAGGAACGGCGCCACGCTGTGGAGCACGTGCACGTTCTGCACCTCGAGGATCGTCGGCATCTTCTTGGCGATGGCCGCGACGATCTCCACGAAGGCGGCGAGCGGGTTGTCGGCCGGCACCGCCAGTTGAATCTGCTGGGCGCCCGGTTGCGGCACGTTCTTCTTGAGGCCGTCGATGAACACCGTGAACCAGGACTGGACCCGCTTGGCGTGCTGCGGGGCCTGGGCGTTGAGGATCACCTCGACCTTGCCGCGCAGCGTGGCATCGCGGTACAGGGGCGTACAGAGACCGGCGTACAAGGCCATCAGTGCCCGCATGCCGTCCATGTCTTCCGTCATGCCGGCGCGGATCACCAGCGTGTCGTTGTCTGCCGCCGCGGTCCGGAGCAACTCCTGCACCAGGACGCGCTTGCCGCCGCCGAGGGGGGCTTCGAGTACCACGAAGCGGGCGGGCCCCGAGGTGCGGGCCGCCTCGAACTCGGCGCGGAGGCGGTTGAGATCCGAAGGACGGGCGACGTAGGTAGGACTTGTCTCGGCCACGGTGGGCTCCCGGTCAGGCTGAAAAAGGGGCCGCAAGCTATGTCTCGCGGGGGGGTTCGTCAACGCCTCAGTGACGGTCTGGTCAGGATCGCCCAGGGCGCCGTGGTTTTGTGCAGTGCGGGGCTATGATCGCGCCCGCCATGCTCCTCGTCCTGGTCGCCTGCGAATCCACGCTCGACGTCGGCGGAAAGCCTCCCCGCGACAGCGCCGACACCGCCCTGGTCGACACCGGCGACACGGCCGACACCGCCCCGCCCTTCGACAGCGTGCCGGACCCGGTGGAGTACGACTGCGAGGCCCTCCCCGCCTCGCCGCTGGAAGACAACGAGCTCGACGGCCCCCGGGGCTACCACGACGTGATCTTCGACCGCGAGGGCTATGGCATCGGTTTCGACGGTTCCTCGCTCGTGCGGGCGACCTACGAGGGCGACACCGACGTTTTCCTGCCGCGCCCGGGCAACATCCAGCAGATGGACTGGCTCCCCGACGGCGACCTGGTCGTGGGCGACGACTTCGCGCAGGACATCAAGCGCGTCAGCGCCGCGGGCGCTTCCACCGTGCTCGCGGGCGGCCTCGGCGCCGTGTACGGCGTGGTCACCGGTCCCGACGGGCGGGTGTACGTGGTCAACGGCCGCTCTATTTACCGGGTGGACCCTCGCACCGGCGACTCCACCGAGTGGTTTCGCCTCCGGGGCGGCGTCCAGGCCCACACCATCGCGTTTCGGCCCGGCGACCAGCACGCCTACGTGGGCACGATCGGCTCCGGACGCATCTACACCATCGAGTTCGACGACGACTACACGGCGGTCAGCGAGCCCGAGGAGTACGCCACCATCGAGGGCTCCGGTTGGCACGACGGCCTTGGCTTCGACGCCTGCGGGAACCTGTTCGTGGCCGACTACTACACCTCGGGGCTCTACCGCGTGGGCGCCGATCTCGAGGTCACCACCTTCTACCGGGGTCGTCAGCGCCAGTATGGCCACGGGCTGGAGTGGGGCAGCGGACTCGGCGGCTGGCGCGCCGACGCGCTGTACCTGCCGCAACCCTACGACAACAACACCGTCCGCGAAGTCGTGATCGGCGTGCCCTCGGCCTGGGCGGTTGATTGATCCTCAGCTTCCTGGCCGCCATGGCGCTGGCCAACACCACCGTCGCGGTCATGCCGCTGGGCATGGGGGCGGGGAGCGACGCCTACGACGGCCTGGGCCAAGCGCTCGCGGGCATGGTCGTGTCGGATCTCAGCCACGTCAGCGGCGTGCAGCTGGTGGAACGGGCGAACCTCGACGCGCTGTTATCTGAGATCAAGCTGGCCAAGTCTGGCTTCCTGGACCCGAGGACCGCGCAGCGACTCGGCAAGGGCGTCGGCGCACGACTGGTCGTGACCGGGAGCTACTCGGTGGTGGGGGACACCTTCCTCCTCGACGCGCGGGTCGTGGAGGTGGAGACCGCCAACCTCCTCGCCGCCGCCGACGCGCAGGGGACAATCGCCGACTTCGTGGCCGTGGAGAAGGAACTCGTCGAGGAACTGGTCGACGGGCTGGCGATCAAGCTCACGTCGAGCGAACGGCGGCAGTTGATGGTCGACGCCCCCACCGAGCGGTTCTCCGCGCTGGCTGCGTGGGGCGAGGGGTTGGCCCGACGCGACGAGGGGCGCCTCGACGAGGCGAAAACCGCGTTCGAGAAGGCCCTTGCCGAGGACCCGGCGTTTTCCGAGGCCCGCGCAGCGCTCGACGGTCTCGCCGCGGGACTGGCCGCGACGAAGGCCGAACAACTGAGCGCAGCCCAGTCGGCCTACCAGGCGGCTGCGGTGAAAGTCCTCGCCGCGGTGCCCCCGGAGACCGACCGCCCCCGCGACTTCGTCGACACCGCCGAGACCGTCGGCGCCTGGATGCTGCGGCTCGGCGTCCTGGAGGACCTCGGCCGGGACTGCGACCGCTACGCCGAGATGCGCCACTACCTCGACCGCGTGGGCTTCGCGGTGAAGCCGGCGCCCTACCGGCAGGGCGACCGGGGCGTGGCGTCGCACGTGGCGAGCCTGGAGGCCAAGCGCTACGGCCTCGACAAGCCCAACCTCGAACCCGGGGTGCCCGACTACCGCCGCTCGGCCCCGGCCTACCGGGCGGCGGGGCTCTTCACCGACACGGAGAACTTCATCCTCGACGGGCAGACGCGGTTCAAACGGACGAACGGGATGCTCGGCTCCATGCTCGGCTGTTTCGACCCGAAGTCGCGACTCAAGAAGATCGACGAACTCCTCGTCGGCGTGCGGGCCCACGGGCAACAAGCGGCCGGGAAACGGCCCACCGACACCCTCACGCTCGAGGACCGGCTGGAACTGGCCTGGGCGACCGTCCAGGCCGAGCACTTCGGCGCCAGCGGCGCGTTGCAAGGCCGGGTCGACGCCCTCCTCGCGCGCCACCGGGGCGACGAGCGCGGCACCCGCGACGCCCTGGCGGCGGTCGACGACGTGCTCCGCCTGGCCCAGGCCTGGGAGGACCACCAGGTGCGGCGGCGTGGCCTCCCGGAGGCCGAGGTCGCGCGGCGGATGCGCCTGCTCGCCGAGGGGCGAATCGCCGACACCACGCTTTGTAAGCCGGTAGCAGGGGGCCGGCAGGCGGCGATGGGATGGCTGACCGAGTACGAGCGCCTGTCCCGAGAGAGCTCCTTCTACCTCGCCCAGCACGTCGACAGCGCGCTGATGACCTGGATGGCGGCCAGCGACTTTGGCTGTCTGGACGGGGTGAAAGCGCGCGTGCGCACCACGGGCGACGGCTGGGCCTACCTGGAGGCGGGCACTTCGCGGAAGTTGTCCACCGGCGACCCCGCCCAGTGCGACCGGCAGTGGGTTGCGCTGGACCAGGTGCTGGCCGGCAACCGGCAGTGGCGCGACGACCCCGCCATCAGCGCGCCCACCCTCTGGGGCAGCTACAGCGTGTGGTCCACGCTGGTGTACTACCGCTGTGCGAGCGAGTAGATGATTACCTTCGGGCCGATGTTGTGGTGCCTGTCACTCGCGTGGGCGGAGCCGCTGGTGCCCGCGCTGGTCACCAGCCTCATCGGGCCGGTGCTGCTGGTGGAGGGCGACTACCGCGGGGCGGCCCCCTCGCCGCCGTTCTTGCTGGCGACCACGCAGCGCCTCGAACTCGGGGCGGGCAGCCGGGTGGTGCTGCTCCGGCAGGGCGGCGCCTTCGCAGTCGACGGCCCGAAGTCGGTGGACCCTGCGGCTTTCGTCACCACCGCCGCGCCCGACGCGGTGACCAGCCTGCTCGGTCGCAAGACCACCCTCGCGGTGGCCGGGGCGAGCCGGTCGGTGGGACCGCCCGCGGGCGCCGGGGCGGGGAGCGGGGCGCTGTCGCCGCCCGACGTCGACGCGCTGCTCCGGGCGGTCAACGCGGACAGTTTGCCGACTGGGGAGCGAACGGCCGCCGTTGCCTCCGCGTACCTCCTGGCGGGCATGGTGACCGAGGCCCTCGCCGTGGCAGAGGCCGGGGGCGACCCGGCCCTGGTGGCGGCAATCCGCGGCGCCGCCGGGCTCGACGCGGCGACGTGGCCGTTGCCGTGAGGTCGCCCCGGGAGGTGGTCGCGCGGGTGGGGCGCGACGTGGCACACGAGGTGGTGGTGAACGTCCTGGCGGCGGCCGCCCTGGGCGCGCTGGCCTTCGTCGCCCTGGGCGGGCGCACGGAAGACATCTACTTGCGGCTGGCCGGGGCGGAGCCACCGTCGACGCACGTGGCCGTGCTCGCCATCGACGAGGAGTCGCTCTACCTCTGGAACCCCGAGGAGTCGGCGCCCGTGGTCACGCCCCGGGGCCTGCTCGCCGAACTGGTGGATTTCCTGCGCGTCGCGGAGGCCCGGGTGGTGGTGCTCGACGTACTCACCGACACCTCCGCCGAGGGCGACGAGGCGCTGCGGGCGGCGGCGCTGGCCCACGGCCGTGTCGTGGCGGCGGAGCGTTTCAGCAGCGCCGGGGCGCACGACCCGGTGCCCTTCGCCCCCGCCACGGTCCTGGGAACCGCCGTCGTGGCGGCGTTCGCCAACCTCGGCCAGGAGGAAGCCACGTTGTTCTCCGGGGAGATGCAGGTCCGCGCCGTGCCCCCGGTGGTGGCGGTGGCGCGGTCGCTCCTGTCGGGGCGCTGGCCCCACAACGTCGTCGGGGGCTACTCCGACGACGACCAACCCGTGCCCGCCCTGGCCCTGGCCGCCGCCTACCTCGCGGTGAACGAGGGCGGCGCACCCGAACTCGCCCGTTCCCTCGCGGCGATGTGCGGGGGCACGCCCGTGCAGTGTCACGGCGAGCTGGCGTCGCTGGGGCTCCCGGCTCGCGACGGGTCGCTCCACGAAGCGCTGCCGATCTACTTCCGGGGCCCGGAGGGGGCCGACGGCATCCCGACCATCCCTGCATCCCGGGTCTTGCGCCTGCTCGCGGAGCGCGCGGTGGCCCGCAGCCTGGGGGCGGAACTGCCGGTGAGCGTGCCCGCCGACCTCGCCGCCGACCTCGCTGGGCGGGTGGTGCTGGTGGGTCGGGTCGACGGGGCTGCGGCGGACAAGTTTGTCACCCCCTACAGTTTCCCGGCGATGCAGGAGGCGAACATGGCTGGCGTGAGGGTGCATGCCCACCTGGTCGACCGCCTGCTGGCCGGGCGCCACCTCCGCCACGTCGACGGCCCGCCGGTGTGGGCCGGGGCCGCCCTCCTCGCCGCCCTGGTCCTGGCCACGTCGCGGCGGGCCGGGGTGGGGCACCTCGTCGCCTGGGGCACCGCGGCCCTGGCCACCGGCGCGGGTGGTTTCTTCCTCTTCGAACTGTACGATGGGCTCCTGGTCGACACCGGGCCGCTGGTCGGCGCGGTGTGCGTGTCGATGGTCGCAGTACACCTCTACGCCC
>CAYHRZ010000113.1:0-2648 GCA_964359125.1 uncultured Klebsiella sp.
ACACAGGTACTCGCGCCCCTTGAGGACAAGCGTACCGCCGGGCAACATCGCCGCGTCGGTGGGCTGGTCGCCCATGTGGTCGCCGTGGACCATCTCCCAGTGGTGGCCGCCGTCGTCACTCCGCCACAACTGCGGCGCCTGGCTCTCTAGCAGTGCCCACCACGTCTCGGTGGGGTCGAGGTTGGCCGGCGCCACGAAGGCCCGGACCAGGTCGTGCGGGATGTGCGCCCATGCGGCAGCGGCAAACAGCGCGAAAACCATGTGGTAGAGCTACCCTGCTTCGCGACACCGTAGCTCGCACTGGCGGTCGCTGCCGGTGATACCGTGCGGTTCGATGTTGCTCCCCACCCTATGGTTCGCCTGCACCCAGGAACCCGCCCCGGGCGAGACGGGCGAGGTCGACTCGGACGCACCCGAGGTGACCGTGCCACGCGTCGAACGCGTCGTGATCGCCGTGCTCGACGGTGCGCGCTACGCGGAGACCTTCGGATTGGAGCCCACGAGCGCGTCCGAGGTGGCGGGTAGGGACCTCTTCGGAGAGTTTGCCGAGGCGATGCTCCCCACCGGCACCCTGGTGACGACCGCCGTCGCCACCGGCTACACCCTCACCGCCCCAGGGCACGCCGACATCGTCACCGGTACGCGAAACCAGTTCGGGCTGATGGCCGCCGCCGCCGGCCCCGCGTACTACCGGCCGGAGTACCCCACCCTCTTCGAGGCCGTCGAAGCCGCCCGCCCCGGCACCTCCACGCACCTGGTGGCCAACACCATGCACGTCGACGCGCTGTTTGCCAGCGTGTACCCCGGCAGTACCGCCGCCAGCGGCGCGACCCTCACCACCACCAACACCGACACCGACAACTCCGACGCCACCGTCACCAGCGCGATCCGCGCCATCCTCGAGGCGGGCGACACCCCGCTCATCGTGGCCAACCTCCACGACATCGACCGCTCCGGTCACTCGACCACCAACCGGGGGGCCTACGCCCACGGGCTGGAGGCGGCCGCGCCCGAGCTCGCGGCGACCTGGAGTTGGATCCAGTCCGAGGCCTCCGGCCTCGCCGATACCACGGCGCTCTTCGTGGTGGCCGACCACGGGCGGCACGAGTGGGACGACGACGACGAGGGGTCCTGGGACTATTCCAGTCACGGCGACCAGTGTGTCGGATGTCGCGACATTCCTATCTTCGTATCCGGCCCCGGCATCCGCAAGGGCGCCGAGATCGAGGTGATCGCCACCCTCGACGACGTCGGCGCCACCGCCGCAGCGCTGCTCGGGGTGCCGCTGCCCCACGCGACGGGCCGGGTGATCACGGAGTTGTTCGAGGCCACGCCCGACGTCTCGACCCCCGGTCCCGCGTGGCTGGCCCGGGACGGAGCCCACCTGGCCGTGTCCGAGGCCCAGGGTCTGGCCGAGCTCCGCTACCGGGTGAGCATCGACGGTCGCCCGGTCGGCGCCGACGTGCTCGCCGCCGAAGAACCGGCGATCCTCGACGCCGAGGCCGGGCTGGTGAGCTGCTGGCGGGAACTGGCACTGCAGCCCAGCGAGGGCGCGTGGCCCTGGAAACCAAGCTGCGCACGGCTCGACGACAGCGGCACGACGGCACTGGCCACCATCCCCCGGGAGATCGCCCCGACCTGGCGCGCCACCCTGGCCCCCGGCCCAGGCGACGCGGTGCTGCTGGCCTGGGCCGACAACAGCGACGGCCTCGTCGAAGCCGCAGGTTTCGCCGAGGTGACGGTCGCCTCGTGGGACCCGTCGGCGAGTTGGGAGCCGAGCGTGCTGGGCAGGCAGTCAGCCATCTTCCCGGGTCATCCCACCGTCGCCACCGTGGGCGACCGGGTGATCGTGGCCTGGGCGGCCTCCGACGCCGGCGCCGACGAGTCGGGGACGGTCACGCTGAACCCCGCTCGCTACACCCGTCACGTGGCGGTCTCGGCCGTCGGGTCCACGCCGGCCGAGGCGTGGACACCCCTGTGGCGCAGCTTCACGGAGTCCTGCGCGGCGGAGGCGGAGTGCAACGACGACGCGCCCACGACGGACAGTGATGGCGCCGCCTGGGGACGCATGGAGTTTCCCGCCTTGACGGCCAGTAGCGGCGTCCTCGCGCTCGCCTGGGTGAGCTGGGGGGAAGGGGGCGTCACCGTGCACGCCACCGCCAGCGAACCACCCTACAGCGCCTGGAGTACGCCGACGCGGGTCGACGACACCGGGCGCGTGCTCGGGCACATCGAGCCCGTCTGGGCGGGGGAGCGCCTGCACTACGCGCGGCTGGCCGGCGGCGGCACCGTGGAGGTGTGTGGGTGGTCCAGCGGCGGCACGGCCACGTGCATCGACACCGGGGCCCTAGGGGCCCGGGATCTCGCCTCCGGGCCCGGGGTCGTCACGCTCCTGGGATGGGACGGCGAGACCTGGACGGCGGCCGACTACGCCGCCCCGTAGCGATGGACTCGCCGGCAGCCGGGGATCGCGGTAAACCGGGCGTCGTGAACCCCGACCGCATGATCGCCGTGTTCCTGGCCGGCGTGCTCACCGGCGGTGGGATCGTCTACTCCACCTCGTCCGGAGGGGGCGGCGGTCCTGGCGGCGGCGGCCCTGGCGGCGGCCAGCAGATGCAGCAGGGCGGCAGCGGCGGAGGCACCGGCGG
>CAYHRZ010000113.1:2748-12102 GCA_964359125.1 uncultured Klebsiella sp.
CCAGGGCGGAGGCACCGGCGGCCAGGGCGGAGGCACCGGCGGCCAGGGCGGAGGCACCGGCGGCCAGGGCGGAGGCGCGGGCGGCCAGGGCGGAGGCGCGGGCGGCCAAGGTGGCGGACTCGGGGGCTCACCAGGCGGTGCGCAGGGCACCGAGGGCGGCCCGTCCTCGGCAGGGAGTGGCGGGGTGCCCACCGGCACCGGCGGCGACGCCGACGAGAAAACCGTTACCACCGGCGAGACGGTCAACGCGGGGTCGGTCTCGGGCGGCGCCCGGGGCGCGCCCCGACTACTCAAACACCTCAACGACGCCCCGGGGTTGTGGAGCGCGCTGGCCGTCACCGCGCGCACCTCCGGCGTGCCCGCGCAAGTCGCCCTGGCCGACGAGATCGCGGCCCAGGCCAGCAACGTGCCCGAGGCGGCAGGGCGCCTGCCCCCGCTCCAGGAGGTCACGGCCTACGTGGTCTCCAGCCAAGTCCTGCTGGCGAAGATGAAGGCGGCAGGGATCGACGCGAGCACCCTGGAATCGCAGCTGGAGACGATCACCAAGCCCCGCGGCGGCGGCAAGTAGCCACGGCCCACAGGACGCCCGCAGCGATGCCCGACCTCCCCAGTGCCGCGCCCGTCCAGGTCTACGCCCTTCCCCCGGTCTGGGGCGTGCCGAACCCCAGCCCCTTCGTCATCAAGCTGATGACGTGGCTGCGCATGGCGGGAATCCCGTACGAGCACCGCGTCCTTCCGGGCCCGCCGTCGTCGCCGACCGGGAAGATCCCCTACGTCGTGCTCCACGACGGGACCCTGCTCCACGACAGCGAACTGATCATCGAGGCGCTCTCACGTCGCTTCTGCGTGGATCTCGACAGCCAACTCGGCGCGCAGGATCTCGCCACCGGCCACCTCGTGCGGCGGACGGTGGAGGAGCACCTCTACTTCGCCGGTCTCTACGAGCGCTGGATCACCGACGAGGGCTACGCCGCCACCTCGCGCGACTACTTCGCCGCCATGCCGCCGCTGGCCCGCGCGGTGCTCCCGTGGGTGCTCCGGTCCCGCATGCGGAAATACCTCCACGGCCAGGGACTGGGCCGCCATCCCCGCCCGGTGATCGAGGCCAAGGCCCGCGCCGACGTGCGCGCAATCAGCGCCACCCTGGGCGAGCGCGAGTACCTGTTCGGCGGCCTTTCCACCGTCGACGCCACCGTGTACGGCTTCCTCGCGGCGTTCATGTCGCACCCCTTCCCCTCCGTCGTCCGCGACGAAGCCGCGTCTCACCCCAACCTCGTCGCCTACCGCGACCGCGTCCGCGACCGGTTCTGGCCGTAGCCGCTACACCAGGTCGGCGAAACGCCGCCGGTTGTGGGCGAAGACGCTGGCGCCCACCAGGACGACGATCCCCGATGCGATGAGCGCGTAGATCACCGTGGTGACCGCTGGCGGCAAGCGGTGACCGAGGATCAAGCTCTGGTAGATGCCGATGTACTGGGCCATGGGGTTGGGGTAGAGCAAGAGCACGAAGTCGCGGGGCCAGGCCGACGCCGGGTACACCACCGGGGTCATGAACATCCCGATGAGCAGGCCGGCGTTCACCCAGTGACTCATGTCGCGGAAATACACGGCCAGCACGCCCACGAGCAGGCCCAACCCGAAGGTGAACGAGAGCTGGGCCAGCAGGAACGGGGGGAGCAGCAGCACGTGCCAACTCAGGCCGTCGCCCATGAGGATGCAGAACAGCAGCAAGACCGCCGTGCGGAACAACTGGTTCACGAAGGCGGTGAGCACCACCTGGGCCGGGAGCACCACGGTGGGGAAGTTGGCCTTCCGCACCAGGGTGGCGTTCTGGGTGATGCTGCCGGTGGCGCGGACCACGCCGTCGGCGAAACTCGACCACGCGGTCATGCCACAGAACAAGAACAGCACGTACTGGCTCGTGGTCTGGCCAGCGTGGAACTTCACCTGCAACAGGACGTGGAAGACGAACGTGTAGGTGGCGAGTTCGATCACCGGGTTGACGACCGTCCAGAAGAAGCCGATTGAACTGCCGATGTACCGGGTGCGGAGGTCGGTGGCCGTCAGCGTGAAAAGCAGTCCGCGCGCACGCCACAGCGCGCGCAGTTCGTCGACGGCACCGGGGGCCGCCGGGCGATCAGTCGCGACGGGGCTCGCCACCACGCCCAATGTCCACGCTCACGCCGAGGCCCGCGACCACCACGTTCGACGAGAGTTCCCCGTTGCCGACCACCTTGCCGGAGGTGACCGTCGTGCGGAACTGGTCGCTGAGGTCGACGAAAATCGCCTGCTGGGAGTAGGCGGAAGCGTCGATGGTGCGCGGAAAGATGTGCTGGTCCATGAAGGAAGCGCTCAAGGATACGCGCTTTCCCAGTCGAGCGGTGGCCCCGGCCGCCACGGCCACCTTCGGACCGTCGACCATGAACACCGAGACCATCGTGTCGGGGGCGGCGCTTGACTCGTAGGCTACGCCGGCGCGTAGCGTCACTGGTGTCGCGACGTCGAACTCGCCGCCGAGCCGCAGCGACCACGCGTCGACGAACCCCGTGGCGAAAGCGACGTCGTCGGTCACCGAGATCGGCTCCCCCTTGAGCACCCCCTCCTCGCGCGTCGTGAGCGACAGGTCGATGTCGGTGATGCGCAGTTCGCTCATGGCGGACCACTGCGTCCACGTGCCCGCCAACTCCACGCGGGAGCGCGCCGACGGCGAAACCTGGACACCGCCCCGGAGGATCCAGGGCAACGACACGGCCACCGTCACGTCGTCGTCGGCGAACGTGCCGCTGGTCAACTCCGGCCGCACCAGCGTGTTGTCGTCGGAGAAGCTCACTTCCATGCTTCCGCGGGTGCGGTAGTCGATCTGCGGTTGCGCCGAGGCCCCCACCGCCAACCACGGGGTGGGCTCCACGAGGATGCCGGCGTTCCAGGAGAACTGGTTGGCGTCGAGGGTGGTCAGGCGCAAAGAAACGTCGTCGCGCGGGTCGTCGGTACCACAACTATCCAGTGTCTCCGTGCACAAAACTGTGGCGAGGGCCTGATCCACCGAGAGGAAGGTGTACTGCAACCCGGCACCGACGGTCAGCCACGGCGCGACACGCTGCGCCACGCTGGGTCCGGCGTAGCCCTGGAGCACCGCCGACTCCACCAGGGCGTAGCGCTGCGGACCGTCGGCCGGGTAACTGAGCAGCGGCGAGGTGGGCAGGTACAGGCCGATCGCGACCGTGGTGCCGGCCAGGGCGGGGTGCAGGGGCGCCAGCGGGAGCACCACGCCGCCCGCGGGCTCCGGCTGCGGCGGGGCGCCATTCTCCACCGCCTCGAAGCTGTTCCAACCAGGCTCGTCGGCCCGGTCGAAGTAGACCGACTGGGCGATGACCCAGCCATCCAACGACACCGTGGCGCGCTCCACCCGCGACAAGGCCGCCGGGTTGTAGTACTGCGCGCTCTGGTCGTTGGCGCCGGCGACGAAGGCCCCGCCGCGCCCCTGGGCCCGCACGCCCGAGTCGAGGAAGTAGAACCCCGCCGCCGAGGCGACGGCTACCGTGAGGATCACTCAGATGCCTGCGGGTTGGTTGGCCTCGCGCACCCAGCGATCATCGTCTTCGAAGTCGGTGAGTTGCCCGGAGAGGTCGTAGGTGAAGACGCACGACGACTCCACCGTGAGGGTGCAGCCGGCGCTGTCGCAGTCGTACGCACCCCGGGTGTTCACGACCGGCTGGATGTTGCCCATGCCGTCGCGCAGGATGAGGTAGGCCGACGACGGGATCGCGCCCTGGTCGCCGATGGCCAAGGCCGCCTCGTCGGACCAGGTGTCGGACTCGTCGAACTTGTCGAACGCCGTGGTGGAGGTGCTGAACGTGCCCGCGAAGGCGTCGTTGTTGAAGGTGCCCTTCACCGACTGTGCCGAGCCGTCGTCGTAGGCGTTGGTATAGGCGTAGCCGCTGGCGTGGGTCTTCTTGTAGCTGCCGCTCTCCGAACCCTCCCACGAGAACTCCGTGATGCCGTCGTCACCCACCGTCCCCGGGTACACCTCGGTGCCCACCAGCAGCACGAGGCCCTGGCCAGCTTCCTCCACCCGGCCGAAGAACACCGAGGGGGTTTCCTCGGTGGTCGTCTCCTCAGTCCACGGAGTCTCCTCGTCGCTCTCCTCGGGTTCTTCCGCGCCCGCGAAGTTGTGACTCACCGAGGCCGAGCACTCCTCACCGGTGGGCGCGGCGCTCTCCAGGGTGAACATCCAGATGCCCCAGATCGGGGTGGCACACGCGAGCAGGAGCGAGAACAACATTCGGCGGGGCCTAACCGGATACGCCGCGGCGCATGCCGACCCCCACGTACTGGGACTACCTCCGCCTGCCCGACCTCCTCGACCTGCAGGGTGGCCTCGACGGCGAACCCTCCCCCGACGAGCTGCACTTCATCGTGGTTCACCAGTCCTTCGAACTCTGGTTCAAGCTGATCTTGTCGCAACTGCGGCTCGCAAAGGAGCACCTCGCCGCGCCCCGCGTCCCCGAGGAGCGGGTGCCGTTCGTCGTCCACCACCTCGGCCGGGTCAACGCGATTCTCCGTCTCTGCGTCGAGCAGTTCGCGGTCATGGAAACGCTCCCGCCCCAGGACTTCCTCGACTTCCGCGACAAGCTGGTGCCCTCGTCGGGCTTCCAGAGTTTCCAGATGCGGGAGATGGAGATGGTCCTCGGACTGCGACCTGACCAGCGCATCAAGTACGCGGGCACCGACCCGATCGCCCACATACGCGCGCAGGCCACGACCCCGGCCGGCCAGCGCGTGGTCGAACGACTCGACGCGGCCATGGCCGACTCGACCCTGCACGCCGCCCTGATGGCCTGGTTGCGTCGCACCCCCATCCAGGGCTCCGCCCCCGGAGACGCCGACGACCCGGCAGTCGTCGATGCCTTCCTCGGCGAGTACCTCGCCCGCAACGAGGCCCACCAGCGGGAGGGGATCGAGCAGCTGGTGCGCGCGATCGGCAGCGCCGACCGGGCCGCCATCACCGCGCGCGTCGAGACCGGGCTGGCCGCCACCCGCGCCTTCCTCACGCCGGAGGACCCGGGGGAACGCCGCGCCCGCGCCGGGCTCTTGTTCATCGAGAGCTACCGCGAGCTACCGCTCCTGGCCTGGCCGCGGCTGTTGCTCGACACGGTGTGCGAGTTGGAAGAGCAACTGCTGCTGTTCCGCAACCGCCACGCGCGGATGGTGGAGCGCACCATCGGCCGCCGGGTGGGCACCGGGGGATCGTCGGGCGTGGAGTACCTGGACCAGACGGCCTCGTACCGAGTCTTCCCGGAGTTGTGGCAGGTCCGGTCGTGCCTGTTGCCCAGGCAGGCGCTGCCCGCGCTCCGGGGATCGGGGCGCTACTCGTTCGCGGTGCAGTAGTGGCGGATCGCGACCACGTCGCGCAGCAGCGCGGGGAGGTCGCGTAGGAGCAGCATGTTGGCCGCGTCGGAGGGGCTGCTGTCGGGGTCGTCGTGGACCTCCGCGAACAGGGCGTCGATGCCCACCGCAGCCGCCGCCCGGGCCAGGGCCGGCACGAAGCGCCGGTCTCCGCCGGAGTGATCGCCCGCCCCGCCCGGGGACTGGACCGAGTGCGTGGCGTCGAAACACACCGGGACACCGAGGTCCCGCATCCGCGGCAACGACCGGTAGTCGACGACGAGGTCGTGGTAGCCGAAGCTCACGCCCCGCTCGGTGAGCATCACCCGGTCCACGCCCACTTTCTGCACCACCCCTCGCATCTGGTCCGGCGCCATGAACTGGCCCTTCTTCACGTTGACCGGCTTGCCCGTGGCTGCGCAGGCCACCAGCAGGTCGGTCTGGCGACAGAGGAACGCTGGCACCTGCAGCAGGTCCACCACCGCCGCCACCGGCGCCGCCTGCTCGGGCAGGTGCACGTCGGTCGTGACCGGGACGCCGAGACGCGCACGCAGGCGCCCCAGCCGAGCCAGTCCCTCGTCGACACCAGGGCCCCGAAACGCCGCGCCGGAGCTGCGGTTGGCCTTGTCGAAGCTGGCCTTGAACACCCAGCGCACGCCGGCGGCGGCGCAGGCGTTGGCGATGCCGTCGGCCACCCGCTCGGTGACGCCGTCCTCCTGGATCACGCAGGGCCCGAGCACGAAGAAGAAGTCGCGGCCCACGGTGATGTCGCCGATGCTGAACATCAGGCGCCCATCCCGGCGCGCACCAGGTCGTGCAAGCGCAGCAGGCCCACGTACTCGCCGCTCTCGCCCGTGACAGGGAGCACACTCAGTTGCGACGGACGTCGCTCCATCAGGTCCAAGGCCTCGGTGGCCGGTGCCGCAGCCCGAACCGTGACCGGCTGCCGAGTGCACACCTCACCTACCGGGCGGGAGAGCGCCTGCGCGTCGTGACCCACCACGCGCCGGAGGTCACCGTCGGTGAAGATGCCGCCCCCCTCGACCAGCACGGCACCGTCGCCCAACCGGGGAATGCACGACACCACGGGCAGCGAGGGCGCCACGACCACCGCCGGCCTCATCAACTCGCCCACCGTGCGGCGACCCAGGGCGATGAAACCGCCGGGGTGGTGCAACTCGTCGCCTGGTCGGAGCGCCAGCGCGAGGGCATCGACCAGGGCACAGGCCACGCCGAAACTCGTGACGGGGGCGCTGCCGCCGGCCTCCTCGCTCACCGACGCGTCGAGGGTCGCCGTCGCCACAGCGGCCAGCGGCGAGCCCGGTACGCACACCGCGACCACGGGGATGCCGAGGGTGCCCACCAGCCGGAGCACCTCCGCGGTCCGTCCCGAGGCGCTGACCGCCACGATGACGTCGCCGGGGAGCACAGTACCGGCGTCGCCGTGCATCGCCTCCACCGGGTGCAGGAATGCGGATCGGCGCCCAAAGCTCGACAATGTCGAAGCCAACTTCTGGGCCACGAGCCCGCTCTTGCCGATTCCGGTCGCCCACACCGTGCCGCCTGGCCGCAGTACCGCCAGGGCCGCCGCCCAGCGACCCACGTTCTGGTCGCGGGCGCGCAGCAGGGCACGCGCGCCGATTGTGAGGCTCAGGCCGGGATCGTCCACGCAGCGCGGGTAACCAACGCCGGCGGAGCCGTCCGCCTACTTCGCGCTCATCGCCGTCGGGCGGGGGACGAAGGGCAGCTGCTCACGACGCTTCGGGCGATCCACCGCGTCTTCCACCGAGGCCGCGCGCACGAAGGGAAGCGTGTGGAGCGCGTGCGAGCAAGCCAAGAGCCAAGCCGCCCACACGGGCCCCGCGAGCAGGCCGAAGTCGGCCCCGGCGGGGCTCCAGGCCCGCCCGACCACGCCCATGGCCAGGATCCCAGCGAGGAGGCCCCAGCCCGACAGCCACATGGTGAAGTTCAGCGCCCGGGCCATGGCCAATGAGAGCATCACCACCGCCACCCCCCACACCAGGTTGAACACGGCGTCGGCGGTGAGGGCCACCGCGAGCAGGGTCTGCCCGATCTCCGGCTCGCCGTGCGGGAGGTGCGACACCACGACGAACGGCAGCAACGACGAGCACGCGTTGACCAGGGCCGCCACCGTCACCATGCCCGCGCCCGGCCAGGCGTACGGACCGATGGCACGCGCCAGCCCGGTGGCCCAGGGCACCAGGAGTGCCGCCCCGAGGGTGAAACTCCAGGCACTCCAAGCGGTGGCCACGTCGTGCTGCTGCGCGGCGTAGAACCAGCGGTCCAGGCTGTCGGGGCGGAAGGCGCCGTCCACGCCCCACAGGGCGAGGGCGCCCACGGCGTGGAGCCCGGCGGCGCCGACGCCGCAGGCGGCAGCGAGCTTGTTGGGTTCAGGCGGCATCTGGGGGAACTCGTGGTGCAGCCGTCATCGGCTCACCACCGCCCCGCTTTGAGCTAAACCGGCGCGTCGTCGCGAGTGCGAACCAAAAATGCTGCCACTATCGCACGACCTAGCTCGCTAAGACCATGTGTCGGCACGCCGTCGATCGACGCCACCGGGGCGATCCCCTTCAAGGTGCTGGTGAGGAAGAGCCCGTCGCAGCCCCCGCGCGCACCTCGCACTCCACGACGTCGATGCCTGCCGCCCGGGCGGCGGCGATCACCTCCCGGCGCGTCACACCGTCGAGCACGCGCCCGTCCAGCGGGGGCGTCAGCACGGCGTCCCCGCGGACGACAAAGAGATTGCTCCGGCTGCACTCGGTCCAGCTCCCGCGGCGGTCCTCGAAGAGCACCTCGTCGACCCCCGCCTTCCGAGCGGCCAGGACCCACGCCGCCCGGTTGGTGTGTTTCACCCAGCCGGGTAGCGCGGGCGAGGGCTCGTAGGCGAGCGTCGCGAGGTGAACGGGCCGGCCGACCCGCTCGGTGTCGAGGGGGGACGACCGCACCACGCGGTGCCCGGGGCTGAGGTGGACGGTGATCGCCAGCGGGTGCGGCCCGGCCGCCACGGCGTGGACGTCGTCCCTCGTGGCACGGCGGTCGAAGGGGATCTCGAAGAACGCCGCGCTCGCCGCCAGGCGTTCGAGGTGGGCGTCCAGGCGGAACACGTCGCCCTGCCGCGTACGCATGGCCTCGAACACGGCCAGACCCTGGGTGAAGCCGAGGTCGGGCAGGGCGAGGCGGTCGCTGGGCAAGCCGTCGACGAGGATCGTCACCGCGCAGGCGTAGCCCGCCGAACCGGCCCTCGCGGAGTACGCTGGTGGCCGTGGACCTCTCGCCCGCGTCGCTGGCCTTTGGCATCATCTTCGGGTGCGCGGGGCTCGCCACGCTGCAAATCGGCCGGCGCCGCGACGAGCCCCGGAAGATCGTGATCGGGGTCGTGCTCCTCGGACTCACCTTCGTGACCGGTTCCACGTGGTGGGCCTGGCCGGTGGCGGCGGTGATCCTGGTCGCTGCCTACTACCCCTAGGTCCCGGTGGAGGCCCAATGCCGCAGGCCGCTGGACCACGCCGCGTAGCCCAGCGACAGCGTGGTCGCGGCCACCAGCGGCGTGGCCACGGCGAAGGAGAACCAGGCGTCGTTGCCGATGAAAAACGACGCGGGGTAGAAACCGGCGAACGCCAGCGGCAAGGCAAAGGTGAGGAGCAGCCGGAGGGGCAGACCGAAGAGGTCGATCGGGTAGCGGTTGAATATCGCCAGGTGCGACACCAACCCCACCGCCGTGCCCCGGTGGTGCAGGCGCAGCCCCACCGACACGAAGCCCACGAGCAACCCGCCCAGAGTCAGGGCCGCGCACACGAGAAAAACCGGCAACAGCAGCCAGCGCCACGCGGGCACGTCGCCCAGCCCCGGGGAGGCCCACGCCATCACGCCGCCGCCCACCAGGATCACGGAGATGTCGTCGATACCGAGGTTCTCAGCGAGCACTTGGAGCAGCGGGTTCGCCGGTCG
>CAYHRZ010000114.1:0-10297 GCA_964359125.1 uncultured Klebsiella sp.
TTCGACCTGCTCGCCGCCAACTACGACTTCGCCGACAGCGACCTGCCCTACGCCACGGAGTTGGAGGATCTCATCCTGCCGAGCGTGATGTTCGACCTCGACGGGCTGCGGGTGGGCGTGATCGGGATGGGCAACCTCTCCTCGCTCAACAGCATCTACGACCAGTCCAACTCCATGGGCATCCGGGTGATCGAGGCCGACGACATCATCCCCTCCGAGGCCGCCAAGCTCCGCACGCAGGGCGCTGACATCGTGGTCCTCGTCTCGCACATGGGTCTCGACGACGACATCGAGAACGCCAAGAAGCACAGCGAGATCGACCTGATCCTGGGCGGCCACCACCACATCGCGCTGGACCCCCCGCTGGTGGTGACCAACGAGGAAACCGGCAAGCGCATCCCGGTGGTGCACTCCGGCGCCTTCGCGAAGTTCGTCGGCCGCCTCGACATCGTCGTCCAGGACGGGCAGCTGCTCTCACACGACTACCAGTTGTTCCCCGTCGACAACACCGTGCCGCAGGACCCGGAGGTCGCGGAGATCATGGCGGAGTACCAGGAACAACTCGACTACGAGCTGAACCTCGACCAGGTGATCGGCTACGCCGACGAGACCCTCCTCCGCTACGGGACCAGCGGCGGCGACTCGATGCTCGGCAACCTGACCGCCGAGGCGATGCGGCTGACCCCAGGGGTGGAGACCGAGATCGCGCTCACCAACACGCTGGGCATCCGGGCCGACATCCCGGCCGGCGACATCACGCTCGACGTGCTCTACAACTCGATGCCCTTCGACAACACCATCACCACGATGTTCTTGTCGGGCCGGGAAGTGCAGGAGCTGCTCGACTACGTCACCTCCCGGAGCACCGACCGCGGGTGCCAGTCGCAGGCCCAGGTGGCGGGAATCCGCTTCACGATGGACTGCGCGGAGGTTGTCGCCCGCGACATCTACATCAACGGCGCGCCGCTGAGCCAGGACGGCACCTACGAGCTGGCCACCAACAACTACATCGCCCACGGCGGGTCCGGTTTCGAGGTGCTGGAGCGCAACACGACCCAACTCGACACCGGGGTGTCGATCCGCGACGTGGTGAAGCAGGCGATTTCCGCCTACGGCAGCTTGCCGCAGAAGGGCGCCTGCGAAGAAGACGGCCGCATCCTGGCGGTGTACTAATGTGGTTGTTCCTAGCTTGTACCGTCGTGGGAGAGCGCACCCGGGTTGAGCCCAGCTTCCTGGTGGTGTCGCTCGAAGAGGGCACCGCCACCGGCAGCGCCGAGGCCCCCCTGCCCTTCTCGGCCACGCCGGCCACGGTGGGCGTGCGCGTACAGGCCCTCGACATCAGCGGCGAGCCCTACCCCTGGCCGGGCACGGTGACGGTCAAGGCGCGCCCCGGCCGAATCGACCCCTCGCACCTCGTCCTGGACGACAGCGGCGCCTTCGCGGGGAGCGTGTCGATCGAGGCCGGCTTCGGGCCCACCCGGGTGTGGGCCTTGGACGAGGACACCGACGACGACCGCGTGCCCGGCTGGGCCGCCGGGGTGAGCGAGCCGGTGTGGTGGTCGTTGCCGACGATCACCGAGATGCAGACCACCGACAACCACGAGAGCAACCAGCTCGCCGGTGAGTTCGCGGAGCTGCGAGTTGCCGACCGGCAGGTGGTGGTGACCGCCACCGACGCGGCCGGGTTCTGGGCCAGCGACCTGCTCGACGCGCCGGGCAACTACTCGGGCGTGTACGTCTACACCTTCAACAAGCCCGACGCCGAGGTGGTGGTGGGCGCCCAGCTGTCGCTGTTGACCGGGCAGAACCAGGAATACCTGGGTTCCACGCAGCTGTCGTTCCCGACGCTCGAGGTGGTGAGCGGAACCACGCTTGCCCCGCCCGACGCCGTCGAACTCGACACCACGACCTGCGCCGACAACAACTTGATGGAGACGCTCGAGGGCTCCCGCGTGCGCGCCTCGTCCCCCACGATCCCCGACAGCTTCACCGCCGACAGCGAGGCGTACCTCGACTACGAGGAGTACGGGCAGTGGCCGATCAGCTTCGGCGGCTGCACCCTCTACGTGGAATCGGGCGGCACCGTCCCCGACTACTTCCCCCCCGACCACGCCGGAGCCACGCTCACCCACGTGGAGGGGATGATCAAGGAAGTCTACGGCAAGTGGATCTTCACCGTGCTCGGCGCCGAGGGCATCGGCACCGACACCCCCGCGAAGGAAACCAAATGATTGTGCTCTTGCTCGGCCAGGCCGCAGCCTCCGACTTCGTGGACACGTGGGTGACCACCGGCCTCGAAGACACCAACGTCCGGGCCGGCCCCTCGGAGTACAGCCCCGCGGCCAACTTCGTGCAGCGGGGGAACAGCACGTTCTTCGAGAACTACGAGTCGCGCTACACCGACGACATCTCGCTCACCCACCTAGTGCTCTACCGTCGCGACGATGGCTTCATCAAAGGGGTGAAGACCGAGGCGGCGTTCGTGCTCCGCATGCAGCCCTACCTCGACGTGGCCAACAGCCGCCCCGGGGTGCAGGTGGCCGACGACGGCAGCTACGTGCGGATCATCAAGGAGTTTGGCGACGAGAAGCAGAACCTCAGCTTCACCGGGTACGCCGTCGACGCCAACCGTTTCCGTCTCGGCTACTCCTACGACATCACGTGGGGGGGTCGCGACATCTATGCGTTCGACCCGTACGCCGCCCCGGGCGTGCGCGTGCAGTACCAGAGCGGCGGGAACTACGTTTTCGCGGGCGCCAAGACGGCGGTCGGCGACCATACCGATACCGAGACGGGGCAGAAGAACCTCGAGGCCTACTGGGGCGGCCTCTTCGGCGGCGGCATCGAGTTGGGTGAGCACCTGCGCTTGGAAGTCGGCGCCGGCACCTTCGAGCAGGGGCAGCTCACCAACGTGGGCGACGTCGAGAGCCCGCTCTACAACGCGCCGACCAACGCCGCCGGCGTGTCGTCGCAGGCGAGCGTGCGCACCAACCCGGATCTCGACTACATCGTCAGCAACGAGCTGAGGTTGTACCGCAACGCGCCGGACATGGTGAGGGACACGTACATCAGCCACCGGCGGCTCGACGGCTTCGGCCTCCTGGTGCAGGCCGAGGGGAACTTCCTCTTCCACAACCTCATCGACCCGGAAGACGTCGACAGCACCACCGTGGAGAAGGCGATCGCCGGCGACGTGCAGGCCCTCGCCGTGGCGGGCACCACGGAGATGCAACTCGACTTCGTCTACAAGGACCTGCCCTTCATCGTCTTCAACATCCCAGGGATCACCTCCGGCTACGCCCTCGACCCCGACTTCTCCGCGACGCCCCAACTCTACGTGCGCGGGCGGGTGGGACACTGGTTCCCCCAGGCCCACCTCACCCCCTCGGTGGGCCTGGGCTGGATGTTGCCCGCCACCTACACCACCGGCGGTGACAGCTACTTCGTCCAGTACGACGAGCGAAACAAGGCGCACGTGCCCGACGGCCAGGAGCCCACCGCGATCCTCTCGACCGTGGCGGGCTTGCAGTGGGACGTGTCGAACTCGATGGTGGTGGTGGGCGAGTTGCTCTACACCATCGACAACAACCGGTCCTCGTTCGAGGCCCAGGACGATGGCAGCAACGCCTACGTCCTGGAGTCGGAGGAAGTGCGCAACGCCCTCGGCTTCAACCTGATGGTGCGCGCGCGATTCTGAGCGGAAGCGCTACTTCTTCTTCCGCTCCTTCCCCTTCGTCGCTTCCATGATGCGCTTGTAGCCGGGCAGCGCCGTCACGTCGGGGACCACCACCACGTCGATGCGCCGGTTGAGCGCTCGCCCGGCCGCGTCGCCGTTGCTCGCCGCCGGGCTCGTGTCGGCGTAGCTGGAGGCCGAGATGTGGGTGCGAGGGAAGCCCGCGCTGGTCATGGCCTCGACCACCGCGATCGCGCGCCCGGAGCCCAGCCACCAGTTGTTGGGGTAGGCCTCGGTGTTGATGGGCTCGCTGTCGGTGTGGCCCTCGACCTGGAAGTCGTGGTCGCTCGCGCGGCGGGTGAGCACCCGGGCCAGGTCGGTGACCGCCTCGCGGCCGGCGGCGGAGAGCTGCGCCGAGCCCGACGCGAAGAGCACGTCGGAGGGCATGCCAATCGTCACCCTGCCGTCGATGACGTCGACCGAGACGAGTCCCTTCTCGATCAGCGGCTTGAGGTCCTTGATGAGGTCCTGCAACTCCGCGATTTGTTTCTCGATGCGCGCGTCCATCTTCTCCACGCGCTCCTTGAGCTGCTCGTTCTGCTTGAGCACCTTGTCGTACTCGGCCTGGGGCACGCAGCCCGACAACATCGCGAAAACCAGGGTGATGAGCATCGTCTCTCCGGGGGTTCGCGGGCCACGTATCGCGCGGGGCCCGCGGGGCGAGCGGTCGGGCTACCATGCGGTGGTGTTCCTCCTCGCCTGCGCCGACCCGGCCACTTGGCCCGCATCGCCGACCCCGGTGCTGGCCGACGTGGACTCCGACGGTCAGGCGGGCGGCGAGGACACCGAGTCTGGGGTCGACACCGTGCCGGGGGACGACACCAGCGGCACGTCATCGGAGACGGGCAATTCACCCACCACCGGCGACACCGCGGGTTCGCCGGTCGACACCGCCCCCCCGCCTGAGAGCTGCGGCGACGGCACCTGCAACGGCGACGAGTGGTGCTGGACCTGCGCCGAGGACTGCGCCGCCTGCGACTGTCCCCTCGAGGCCGAGGTGGTGTTCTACGCGCCCAGCGCGTGGAACGTCCTCGCGGACGCGGTGCTCGCCGACCCGTCTCCCTGCGCCGACTACTGGTTCTCGCTCCCCGCCAACAGTGGCGACAAGACGACGCCGCGCGCCGGCGGCGAACCGGAAGCCATACGCGCTCGGTCCACCCGCTTCCACGCGGTGGCCGAGTTCCACTGGAGCACGTGGAGCGACGAAGGGGGGACGTGGTACGAGAAGGGGGTGGCGTTCCGGGAGTTGATGGTCACCGCGGGCTACGACGTCGACAACGGCGACACCTGGGCGATCAACGAGCTCCCGTCGACGGTGCGTTACGACGACGACACCCGCGCGAACGCCATCGAACTCTTCCAGGGCCTCTACGACGGCCCCTCGGGAGCGACGCCGACGCAGGGCATCGTCTTCGTGATCGGGATGGGCCACAATACCGAGAACTTCTCAGTATACAAGCCATACATCCAAGATTGGCTGGTCGACGCGAACTTCTGGACGAAGGCCAACCTGTACGTGCGGCACTGGGGCCAGGAGGTGTACGCCGACCCCGACGAGACCTGCGAACCCGGCGCCACGGTGGCCGAGGTCTCCACGCCGCTGAACCACTACGTGGAGCACGTGGCCTGGCACGCCGAAGAGGGCCCCAGCGACGCGAACACCGCGCAGTCCTACCTCGGCCGAGCGTACGTGCCGGTGATGAACGCGGTGTGGAACAGCGACGGCGACGGCTACGGCAACACGGCCGTGGACCTCGACACGATGAAGCACTTCGTGAGTCACCAGGTGTACGCCGCACGCGCCTGGTCCGACAGCCACAACCACCCCGACGGTCGGCTGGGCTTCGCCTGGGCCCGCTACGACACCGACGACGCCGACCTCGCAGACCTCGGCGCCCGGCTGGCCTCGGCCATCCACTACGCCTATGACGAGGGCGGGGGCAGCGCCGCGCAGGCCTGCTCGCCGACCGGGGCGTACACCTGGTGTGCCTGCGAGGTCAGCGGCGCCTCGTCCAACGAAGGCTGGGACACGTTTGGAAGCTGGTAGTTGCCTCCCCCCACTGCCGGGGCGAGGCTAGTCGCTCCGATGTCCGAGCCTGCCGAGCCGCCGGTCACGCTTGCCCCTCCGGGCGCGGGCAACCTCGAGGTGACCGGTCCGCTGGGCCGCGGCGCGATGGGCGAGGTGCTCCGCGCGCAGGATCCCCGCCTGCACCGCGAAGTCGCGGTCAAGCGACTCGACGGCCGACACGCACAGGATCCCTCGGCCACCCGACGGTTCGTGGCCGAGGCGCAGCTCACCGCCCAACTGGATCACCCGGGCATCGTGCCGGTGCACCAACTCGACCTCGGCGAAGGCGGCCCCAGCTACGCGATGAAGCTCGTCCGCGGGCGCACCCTCCGGGCCGTGCTGGACGAGGCGCGGCAGGGCGGAGCCGCCGCGACGTCGCTCCCCGCTCGCCTGGAGCTCTTCCTCGGCATCTGCGAACCGGTGCACTACGCCCACGCGAGGGGCGTCATCCACCGCGACCTGAAGCCCGACAACATCATGGTGGGCGCGTTCGGCGAGGTCTTCGTCATGGACTGGGGCGTGGCTCGCCTGGCGGGCGCCCGGGCCGACGCCGCCGGGGGAAGGCCCGGCGACGACGACGACAGCACACAGGCCGGCGACGCGGTGGGCACGCCCTCGTACATGTCGCCCGAGCAGGCGCGCGGCGAGAACGACGCCCTCGACGCGCGCAGCGACCAGTACGCGCTGGGCCTCCTGCTCTACGAGATTGTCACCCTGCGGCGGGCGCGGGGGAGCATCAAGCCCGGCGTGCCGATGCTGGTGGCGGCCAGCCGGGGGCACGTCGAGCCGATCGTGGGGACGACGGGGCCGGTGTCGCGGGAGTTGCGCGCTGTGATCCGCAAGGCCACGGCGGCGGAGCCCGATCGCCGGTACGCCTCGGTCGCGCAACTGGCCGACGACGTACGCCACGTCATCCGCGGCGAGGCGGTGCGGGCCGCACCCGACACCCTCACCCAGCGGCTCGGGCGCTGGGTGGGGCGCAACCGCGAGCGCGTGGCCATGGCCGGGCTCACCACCGCGCTCGTGGTGGTGGCGGCCTTCGTGGCGCTGGTGGCGCTGGCGCTGGGCTTGCGCGAAGTGGACCGTCGCCAGGCCGACGTCCGCGCCGCGCGGCTCGTGGAGGTCACCAGCACCGTGTCGGATCGCTCGCGGAGCATCGACCTCGCGCTCTTGCGGTACGAGGGGCTGCTCCGGGGCCTAGTCGGCGCCGCCGAGCGGGCTCTACAACACGACGCCCCCGGGCCGGTGTACCTCGCGGGGGCGTTCTCTAGCGCCGGGCCTCCGGACCTCGTCGCTTCGCAGGTGTACGGCGGTCCCACGTCGTTCGCCTTCCCCGACCTCGTCGCGGCGGAAGGGGCGGACACCTCGGCCCCCGCCGCCCGCGCCCTGGCGTCGCTGCGGCCCGAACTGCAAGCGGCGCTGGTGGCGAGCGCGCCCGCCAGCGCCGACGCCCGCAGCCTGGTGCTCCAGGCAGGCACGCCCATCGTGTGGAGCTACGTCGCGACCGAGTCTGGTCTCATGGTCGGCTACCCCGGCACGGGCGTGTACCCGCCCGCCTAC
Organism: uncultured Klebsiella sp.; assembly: GCA_964359125.1. GTDB lineage: Bacteria > Myxococcota_A > UBA796 > UBA796 > SXON01 > SXON01. Next base: position 7,362 of record CAYHRZ010000114.1, read on the forward strand.
GACCCGCGTACCCGGCCGTGGTACGCGCAGGGCAGGGACGCGACGGGCCCCACCTGGGGGAAGCCGTACCTCGACGAGAGCGGCATGGGGCTGCTGGTGAGCTGTGCCGCACCGGTTCGCGCCCCCGACGGTGCGCTCGCCGGGGTGGCGGGCGTGGACCTGACCGTGCGATATATCGTCGCGACATGGCTCCAACCTGGCGACTTGCCAGCCGAGGGCGTGCTCGTCGAGGGCGACGGCAACATCGTCGTGAGGACCGGACCTCGCACGGCCCCGGTGGGGGAGGTGGAGCGACTCGACGCGTGGGCGCTCGTCGACGACCGCGCCTCGGGACACGTGGTGAGCGGCGACCGCGTGGTGGCCTGGTCGCGACTGGAGGCGATGCCCTGGACCTACATCGTCACTGGAAAGAGCAGCGAGATCCTCGGCGAGTGAGCGGGGGTGCCCAGCCTAGCGTCGCGTCCCCAGCCCCCGGAAGCTCTCGGTGTTGGTGAGTCGGCGTGAAACCTTGATGTCGGCGTAGCCGGCCTCGGCGAACCACCGCTCCACCTCCTCGCCGGTAAAGTACCCGGTGACGGGCACCCGGAGGCGGTCGTACACGTCGGCCACCACCACGTCGAAGGGCCAGCGGTGGTGGTCGTGGACGGGGAGGTGCGACAGGAGCCACCCGAAGGGCGGCAGCGGCGACAGCACCCGGTACGGCGTGTGCGAGAACACCCGCAGTCCGCCCGCGACGGCCTGCGAGAACCGGTGCAACTGGTCGGGGCTCATCGCGGCCGTCGCACCCCGGAGCGCGCCGGTGGCGATGCGCGTGACGCCTTGCCGCGGGCCATAAACCCAGATCGAAAGACGACCGTTGGGCTTCACCAGCTCCCCGAGGAGGCCGAACGTCGCCCGCGCGTCGTGCACGTGGTGGAGCACGCCGTACGAGAAGACCAGGTCGAAGATCCCGCGCTTCAACGGGGGACGATCGATGTCGCCCTGGATCACGTGCCCGCGGACCACCTCGCCCATGTTGGCCTGGCACGAGGCCACGGCCTCGGCGGAACTGTCGATCGCGACGACCTCCGCGCCGTAGCGGGTGGCGAAGAGGGCGTGTCGGCCGAAGCCGCAGCCGGCGTCGAGCACCAGCTTGCCCGTGAAGTCGGTGGGTTCCAACGGCTGCGCGATGTCGAGGAAGTTCTTCTCGAACTCGGGGACGGCGTTGTCGAACTGCGTCCAGCGGTGACCGGTGGCGGGTCCCGCGGCCGAAGCGGCGGTCATGAGCCGAGGGATGCCTTCCTCGACTGGGTACCGAGCATTACAACCTGGGCAACGCAGCTCACCCTCGATGATCTCCTCGACGTGTCCATCGTCGAGGCCGGGCACGACCTCGTCGGGCTCCCAGTGCCCCGCGAACGCCTTGCGGCGCTCCACCCGCCTCGGCTCCAGGTGCAGGTTGGCCTCGCCGCAGGCGGGGCAGGCGATCCAGTCGAGCAGGCGGCGCTTCATGGTGCGGCGGCTAACACCGGACGCATCACCCCGGCCTGGGGGGTTGTAAGCCGCGCCGCGTGTGCTACATCGCCCGCGCTTTCTAGGAGCCCCCCATGCACCGTCGCGCTTTCCTCGCCGGCACCGCCGCCCTCGCGGCCACCGCCTCGCTGCCCCGTCGCGCCGAGGCGCAGGCCGCCTACACCATGAAGCTCGCCACCGTGGCGCCGGAGGGCACGCCCTGGGCCGACGGGCTGGCGCAGTTCAAGAAGTCCGCGGAGGCCGCCACCGGCGGCAAGCTCGCGGTGAAGGTGTTCATGGGCGGCATCCTCGGCGACGAGAACGAGACCGTCCAGCAAACCCAGCGCGGCCAGATCCAGGGCGTGGGCGCCTCGACCGGAGCCATCGCGTCGCTGGTCCCCGAGCTCAACATCCTCGAGCTGCCCTACCTGTTCCGCACCGCCGCCGAGGCGGATCACGTGCTCGATGGCCCGGCCCTGGCCACGCTGGAGAAGGCGTTTCGCGACCGGGGCCTGCAGCTCGGCTTCTGGTCCGAGAACGGCTACCGCAGCTTCGGCACCACCTTCGGTTTCATCAAGAGCCCCGCTGACCTCAAGGGCCACAAGATGCGCTCGCAGGAGAACCCGGTGCACATCGCGATGTACACCGCCTTCGGCGCCTCGCCGGTGCCCATCCCCACCACCGAGGTGCTCACTTCGCTGCAAACCGGCGTGATCGACGGCTACGACAACACGCCGCTCTACGCCTCGGCCGCCCAGTGGTTGTCGAGCACCAAGTACTTCACGCTCACCAACCACATCTACCAGCCCGCCGCCATCGTGCTGAACAAGACCTGGTTCGACGGCCTGCCCGCCGACATCCAGAGGGTGATCATCACCACCCGCACCGACCTCGCGGTGCGGATGCGCAAGGAGATCCGCGCCCTGCACCCGATCCTCGTCTCCAACTTCACGGCGATGAAAGTACAGACGTACACGCCAAATGCCACCGAGCTGGCCAGCTTCGAGGCCCCCGCCAAGAGCGCCCGCGACAGCTACATCGGCAAGGCCAGCGCCGGTGAGAAGGCGCTCTACAAGCTGGTGACCGACGCCCTCGCCAAGTACCGGGCGGGGGGGAATTAGGGGCGGCGCGGCGCTCAGCAGCGCGAGCACCAGTCGAGGAACTCGACGGGTAGGAAGTCGGCCTCCCCCGCAAGCGGGGGAGGAGGCGGAGAAAGGGCCCAGGCAGGTGCATCCACCCTTGCCTTCCCCCGCAAGCGGGGGAGGAGGCGGAGAAAGGGCCCGCCGCCCGCGACCCACGTGGGTCAAACACAGGCGCCGGTCACGACGGCCACGATGGTCACGACGGTCACGACGGTCACGACGGTCCCGGCGACCCCAACCCGGCTACTCCAGGCAGCCACGCCCTCCCCTGCCCCCGGGCTACGTTCCGCCCGCCCCCCGGAG
>CAYHRZ010000114.1:10307-12047 GCA_964359125.1 uncultured Klebsiella sp.
AGCGCCGTTGATCCCCATGCTCGACCGAGTCGACGCGACCCTCTACCGCCTCGAACGCGCCGCCGTGGCCGCCATGCTCGCGGTGATGGGCGCGGTGGTGTTCCTCGACGTGGTGTACCGCGTCACCGCCACCGCCGACAGCAAGCTCGTCCCCGACGCGCTGGAGGCCTCGCTGGGGAGCCTGGCCATGCCCCTGTGGATGGGGCTAGCGGCCACGCTGGTGGCGTACTTCGCGCTCCGCACGCGCGACAGCCAAGACGCCGCCGCCAAGGCCCTGGGCCTCGGGGTGGCCTGCGCGCTCTTGCTCGTGGCCTACGGGAAGATCCTGCCCAGCGGCTTGATCTGGTCGCAAACCCTGGCGCTCTCCCTCACGCTGTGGATGGGCATGGCGGGGGCCTGTCTCGCTGCGTACCAGCGGCGACACCTCGCGCTCGACGTGGGCAGCAAACTCTGGCCACCGAGCGTGGCGCCCAAGGTGGCGGCGGTCGGCCACTGGGTCACGGCGGCGTTCTGCGCCCTGGTACTGGTGCTCGGGACGCGCAGCATCTTCGGCTACACCGTGGGCGCCGACCACGTGCCCGGCCACCTCGACACCTGGCTCGACAGCGACCACGCGAGCGGCAACATGATCACCCCGGTGGAACTGCCCGGCTTGCCCGCCGTCAACATCCCGAAGTGGCTGGTGATGGCATCGATCCCCTTCGGCATGGCGATCCTTGCCTTCCGCTTCGGCTTGCAGGGCCTGAAGGTGTGGACCGGCGCCGAGGTGCTCGGCGGCGACGACACGCTCCGGCAACTCGGCATCGAGGAAGAAGCGGGAGGTGCAGCGTGAACGGCATCATCCTCCTCGGCACCATCGTCACCCTCGCGCTGCTCGGGTCGCGCCTCTTCGTGGTGGTGGGCGTGGCCACCGCGATGTGCTTCATCCTCTACGTCGGCGACGCGGGCACCTTGCAGACCCTCGATCGCATCGTCGGCAAGATGGAGTCGCTCACGACGAAGAACGTGTTCTTGTCGATCCCCTTCTTCATCGCGGCCGGGGCCATCATGACCAAGGGCGGCATCGCCGGTCGGCTCACCGAGCTCGCCCGTGCCCTGGTGGGGTGGATGCCCGGTGGCCTCGCCGTGGCCTCGATCATCGCCTGCATCATCTTCGCGGCGATCAGTGGCTCGTCACCCGTCACACTGGTGGCGGTGGGGGCGGTGATGTTCCCGGCCCTGGTCGACAGCGGCTACCCCAAGCCCTTCTCCATCGGCATCATCACGTCGGCGGGCTCGCTCGGCTGCATGATCCCGCCCGCCATCGCCATGCTCATCTACGCGATCAGCGTCCAGGGCAGCGCCGCGGTGGACCCGGCGGACCTCTTCTTCGCGGGCCTGGTCCCCGCGCTCTTCATCAGCGGACTGCTCGCGATCTACGCCGTGTGGGTGGGCATGAGCGTACCGGGGTCGAGGCAGCCGTTCTCGGGCGCGCAGGCGTGGATCGCGTTCAAGGGGGCGGCGTGGTCGCTCACCTTGCCGGTGATCGTGCTCGGGGGCATCTACGGCGGCATCTTCACCCCCACCGAGGCCGGCGCCGTGGCTTTCGCGGCGGCGGTGGTGATCGCCACCTTCGTGCACCGCGACGTGACACCGCGGCAACTGCCGGGGATCCTCGTCGAGGCATCGACCCTGATGGGCTCGCTCATCCTCATCGTGGTGCTCGCCTTCGGCCTCAACGACTTCCTCGCCGAGATGGAC
>CAYHRZ010000115.1:0-11856 GCA_964359125.1 uncultured Klebsiella sp.
CAGCGAGGCGTCGGTGACCGCCGCGTCGAGCAGCTCGTAGTCGCCCTTCTGCGCCTCGTCGGGAATCTCGTCGGCGCCGACGAAGTCGACCTTGTCGGGCCAGCCGATCTCGACGATGTCGTAGGACCAGTCCGAGGCGTAGATGTTGCCACCGCCGTCGACGAAGGCCTTGATGTTGGCCATGACCGTCTCCGGGACGGTGTTGAACCGGTCCTCGAGGTCGTAGATCACCTTGTCCTCGACGATGCCGCCATTGAAGAAGATCAGGTCGTACTTGTTGAGTTCGTCGAGGCTGGACAGGAAGTCGACCAGCTCGGTCTCGTCGGTCCCGTTGACGGTGCGGTAGTTGATGAAGCCCATGTCGTCGAGGACCCGTCCGAAGTCGTCGTAGTCGCCGGTGATCACCACCACGTCGAGCGCCAGCGGGTCGAAGCAGTTGGGCTCTTCCAGCACCACCGCCTCGCCGTTGTCGACGGTGATGGCCTCGTCCAGCAGCGTGTCGGGGCCGTAGGTGACGTACACCTGGTAGGTCTCCTCGCCGGGCAGGCCGTCGATTGTCCAGTAGCCGTCGAGGTCGGAGAAGGCCTTGCGTGTCTCGTAGATGAGGCCGGCGTCGTCGACCAAGTTCACGTAGGCCAGCGCGTCGGCCAGCCAAGTGCGCCCCGACGGGTCGCACACCCGGCCGGTGATGCTGCCCGGGTTGACGACCTTCGTTTCCGGCGCGTCGTACACGAGGTTCGAGTCGCTCTGGCAGGCGGCGAGGGCGGCGACGAGCGTGAGGGGTACGAGGTAGCGCATGGTGTGCTCCGGGCGCGGCAGTATACCCGACCTTCGGCACCCCGCGCACGGCAGTGGCGTGGCCCCGTCCGGACGGGCTGCGAGGGAACCGGGCCGCTGCTCCGCCGCTACCGAAGCCGCCGGTAGACCCCCTCGATTTCCTGGGCGCGGCGATCCCAGGCCTGGGCCCGGACGGTGGCCGCCGCCAACCCCCGGTCGCGCGGGGCCCGGTGCGCGGCTGCGATGCCCCGGGCGAAGTCCTCGGGGTCGGCGCGCGCCACGAGCACCTCGCCGGCGAGCCCCTGCGACAGTGGCCGCAACAGCACCGTCGGCACGCCGCAGGCCAGGTAGTTCAGCAGTTTGAGCGGGTAGCCACCGGGCAGTTGCCGGGGGAGGGCGGCCACGTCGGCGCCGGCGATCCAGTCGCGCGTCGCGGTCCAGTCGCGAGCGTGGACGACCGTGGCGCCGGGCGGCGACCAGGCGTCGTCGCCCGTCACCACCAGGAGCCGCCACCCGGGCAGTCGCTCCATCGCCGCGAACAAGAGCGGGAGCCCCTGGTAGTGGTCGCCGTTGCCGGCGTACACCACGGTGGGCTCGTCGTGGGCGCGCCGGGGGACGAGGCCCCGGAACTCCTCGGCGTGGACGCCGGGCGGGACGACAGTGACGTCGGGACAACCCCGTGCGCGTAGCCGCTCCCCCGCCGCGGCGGTGATGGCCACCACCGCGTCGGCCTGCCGGGGGAAGGACGCGTCGGACAGGGCGCCGGCCGCCGCGAAGACTCGCTTTCCCCGGGTGAAGTAGCCGGGTAGCTCCTCTTGCAGCAGCGTGTGGTTGTTGTAGACGACCGGCCACCGTCGCCCCCCCGGCAGGCGGCGGGCCAGGAGCGCCGCCGCGAGCGCCTCGTAGTGGTGGGCGTGCACCACGTCGGCATCGAGTCGCGACAGCACACGTGCCATGGAGAGGTCTAGCCTCGGCTTGACCCAGTCCGGCCCGGATCGCATGCGGTCGTAGTCACCGGGGACGGGGACCGTCGCCAGGCGTAGCCCCGGCTCCGGCTCGCCACGGCCGACGCCATAGGCCACCAGCGTGACGTCGTGGCCGCGTCGCAACAGCGCCCTCGCCATGCCCCGGACGTACACCTGGGAGCCCTGGTGCGAGGGAAAGGGGGCGGCCAGGGCGAGGACGACGCGGATCAGAAGTACCCGAGCGCGGTGAGCCGTCGCGACAGGGCCTCGGACTGCGCGGTGTCGAGGGGTGGCGCCTCGGTCGCGCCGGTGGACACCGTCACCCGGGGGACGCTCTCGTCCACCCACGACCGTCCCGTCACGTGCGCGGGAACGGGTTGCCCGAGGCACGCGAGCAATGTCGGTGTCACGTCGGCCACCCCGGCCTCTTCCGCCTGCTGGGCGGGCACGCCTCCCAGCAAGAACACCCCGTGTTGCCGGTGAGAGCCGTTCATGCCGCTGCCCTTGCCGCCGGCGTACTCCGCCGGTTCGAGGCGTCGCCAGGTGGTCCCGCGCGGCACCCGCGAGGACGGCAGGACCGTGACGCTGTAGCCGCCCCGGAGCGCCAGGTCCAGCACCAGGTCCGGCGCGCCGGGCGCGCGGTCGGTGCCCCAGAGCTCGTCGGCCCGGTGGACACGATCCACCACCCGCTGCCCCTCGACCTCCCACGCCACGAGCGCGGCGACGACGGCCCCCTCGTCGACCGGCAAGCCCCGGGGGTCGCGGCCGGTGCGGTTGAGGTGCACCGTGGCGGCGTAGTTCATCTCGTCGGACCAGGCCTGGGTGGCGCCAAAGTCGATGTTGCCGTAGCGGGCGAGCGACTCCGCTTGCCCAAGCAACGCGCCCGGAAGGCGCCGGACGACCTTCTCCACCGGCAGGCGCATGGCCAGGGCGCGGAGGCGGTCCCCGGCGCCAGAGAGACCCGCTCCCGCCCCGATGGCGCCTGCCCGGTACACCAGCAGGCCCTGGCCCTCGAGGTAGCGGTTGATGTAGATAGCGAGGTCGCCCGCGCCGCCGAACCCGTGGTCGCTGGCTACGCAGGCGAAGTCGGCTCGCGCCGCCAACTCCCCGACTGCCCAGTCCAGCCGCTCGTACACCCGGGCGATGGCGTCGGCAATCCCCGGCATGTACCGGGGCGAGGCGGGGTCGCCGTAGGCCCAGAAGTGGTGGGAGACGGTGTCGGACTCGCCGAAGACGACCGAGAACAAGGTCCAGTCCTCGCGGTCGAGCAGCCAGCGGCATATCGCCTCCTTACGGGCGATCTCCCTAAGTAGTTTTTGCAGTGCCCGCGCGTGCCAGTCGCCCGAAGTGTCGCCCTCCTGGAAGTCGGCGAAAGCCATCCCCCCGAAGCGCCGCTCGATCTCGTCCCACAGCGCCCTCGGGCGGCAGTGCGCGGCCTCGGCGGCGGTGGCGACCGGGCTGTCGAATCCCGACACCATCACGCCGTCGATCGCCTCCGGCGGCCACGTGGTGGGCATCGCGATGCTCGCCACCCGGTGCCCGCGGTCCGACAGGTGCCGGAAAATCGTCGGCACGCGCCGGTGCCCGGCGTGCTGGAACTCGATCCGGTAGCCCCCAGCCTTTCGCCTCACGAAGTCGTAGATGCCGTGCTGCCCGGGCCCCACGCCGGTGATGATGCTCGACCACGAAGGGAGGGTCATCGGCGGGGTCGTGGAGCGAAGGGGGGCCCGGAAGCCGTGTCGCGACAGGTATCGCAGGTTGGGCAAGCGCTCGCCGAGCCGGTCGATGACGTCGAAGGTGGCGCCGTCGAGGCCGAGCAGGAGCGCGCGGGTGGCCAACTTACTCGGGCGCCGCTTCTCCCCCGCAGGCGGCACAGTCGTCGCCCGAGAGGTAGCCGAGCGCGCACAGGCGGCACTTCTCCGCGTCGTCCATCTCGTGGGTCACCGCGCCCACGCTCTTCGCCTTGCGGTCTTCCACCATCGACTGCACCGCTGCCCGCAGTGCCGCCTCGTCGCCGGAGCCGCTGCCCGCGAGGTTCTGGGCCTCCGCTGGGTCCGACATCAGGTCGAAGTACTGGATCGGAGGTTGTACTCGCGGGTTGCTGGCGGGAACCCGGACCGCCTCGATGAGCTTCTTGCCCCCGCGACGCAGGGACTGCAGGTCGTAGCCCTCGAAGTCTTGCTCGCTGAGCGCGTCGCGACTGGCGGGGTGGTTCGCCCAGGTGGGTGGCGCCCAGGCCACCAGCGGCACCTCGACCACCACCTGCTCGCCGTCGTCCGGGACCTCCGGGGGGGGCGGCGGCGACGACAGCGCCAGGTCGGCGTCGAAGGTGTCGGTGAAGAGGTCGTCGCCCTGCCAAGTGGGGTGCTTGTCGATGCCGGCGAGCGCCGCGACGGTGGGGGCGACGTCGACCTGCCGTACCTGCCAGGGCACGCGCGAGCCGGCGTACTGGTTGCCCGGCAGCTTCACGATCAGCGGCACGTGGACCTGCTCGTCGTAGAGCGTGGTGCCGTGCCACCAGCCACCGTGCTCGAGGAACTCCTCGCCGTGGTCCGCCGTCACGACGATCACCGCGTCGTCGTAGTACCCGGATGCCTTCAAGTCAGTGAAGAACGTGCCCAACTCCGAGTCGACCCACTGCACCTCGCCGCGGTAGAGGCCCTTGAGCTTCTCCGACCAGTCGGGCGGCGGGTCCGGGAACTCCGCGCGGCCAATGCCCTGCCCGTCGTAGGGGTGCGTGAAGTAGGGGTCGTGCGGCTCCATCAGGTGCACGAACAGGAAGTTCTTCTGGGCCTTGTTGGCGCTCACCCACGCCTTGGCGCGGGACAGTTGGGCCTCGGCCGGCGTGTAGTAGTCCTCGACACGCTTGGCCTTGACGAGTCGTAAGTACACTTGTTTGCGGACCAGTTGGTACATGGAGAGCGCGTAGGTGCTCTCCCGCGCCATCATCGGGTAGCTGGGCTCGTAGGGGAACCAGTCGAAGCCCTGGCCGAAGCCCTGCGACGCCGTGACGTTGGCGTTGTTGGGCAGGCCGCCGGTGGCATAGCCACCCTCCGACATCTGCTCGGCCAGCGTCACCACCGCCGGCGGCAGGGCGGACGACTTCTGCTCGCAGGTGTGGGTCGAGGCGGCCAACGAGGTGAGCAACGACGCGGTCGACGCGCGGGTCCAACTCGCCGAGGTGACGAACTGCTCGAAGACCACGCCGTCTTTCGCGAACTCGGCCAGGGCCGGCGAGGCGTCGGCCGGGGCGCCGTAGACGCTCAGGGCGTCGGCGCGGAGGGTGTCGACTAGGATGACGATCACGTTGGGACGCGACGCAAACTCGGCCCCCTGCGCCTTCTTGGGACTGATGGTGCCCTGTCCCCCGGGCGCGGGGGAGAGCGCGAAGATCCAGGCCAGCCCCAGCCCGCCCACCCAGGCCACGCCGTTGCCCTTGGCGCTGAGCAGCACCTTGAGCGGCGTCTTGGTGAGCAGGTTGTTGCCGAGCCACAGGCCCACCAGGCAGGCCACGCCGAGCCCGGCGGCGAGGGCCAGCGTGGCCACCATCGGCACGCCCTGCTCGGCGTACACCACCTTGTTGACGATGTAGCGGCCGATCACAAAACCGAGGGGGAAGACGACGGCCCCGAAAGCCAGGCACCACACCATCGCCGCCGACATCTTGCGCGCCACGACGGCGAGGGCCATGCCCACGCCGAGGCCCACCGCGCCGCCGATCAACCCGTAGAGGGTCCAGGCGTAGCCGAAGGCCTGGTACTCCGAAGGCGCCGACGACTGCAGTACGAACAGCGCTTCGAGCGCGCCCACTGCCGACCCGGCGCACAGGCCCGCGCCGAGTCCATTTCCAAGCTTCTGCATCGCCGTCTCCAGGGCCGCGACGACTACTTCGGCCGGGCGGGGTGGGCAATGGCCGCGCTACTACGCGAGACAGGATGCTGTGGTCGCTCGCCCTCGCCCTCGTCGCGACCGCGCAGGACTGCCTGGACTTCGCGAGTTGCCCCGTCGCCGCCGACCTGCGCGAGGTCCACTGGAGCTACGGTGAGCGCTACCAGCTCGCGCTGGCGCGGATCATGGCGGGCGAGCGCTCGCATCCACTGTTCAACCGGGCCGTGAACCAGGCCGACGTGCACTGGCGGCTCTTGGCGGCCACCGGGGAAGGCATCTACACCGACGAGGCGCTCGCCACGGAGTGGCGCGACGTCGCGCTGGCGGGGTCGTTCCTCGCCTTCGACAACGTCGTCGCGGAGACCTTTGGCCGGGCGCCAGAGCTCGACGCCCTGCGCATCGCGATCGACACCGTGATCTCGCCCTCGGTCGACGTGATCCTCAAGAAAGACGGCCGGGTGACGGTGCGCCACCCCACGGGCTGGGAGCTCGGTCAGCGGGTGGAACGCCAAGAGCAAGAACTGGGTTTCGAACCGAGAAACGGTCGCAAGCGGTCGCGCCTACACCTCGGCGTGGGCTGGAAACTCCGCGACGTGGAGGACCCCGACACGGCGCCGGTCCTGGCCTGGACCGCCCACCTCGCGGCGCAGAACTTCGGCATCTCGCTGCTCCGGGCCGACGTGGACGTGCTGACCCTGCACTGGGATGTCCTGGCCCGGCAGCGGCTGGTGGGCGACTTCGCCGCGGTGGCGGGGGTCCACGCCGCGGAGGGGGCCCCGGAGCCGGAGCGTTGGTCGGTGGGCGCGGCCTGGTCGCCGGTGCCCCGCGGGACCGTCCGGCTCGAGCGCTCGCAGGCCTTCGACCGCGAGGGCTGGCGGGTGGACCTGGTGGCCCGGCTCGAGGTCGGCGGCACCCTGTCGGGTGACTTCCGCCAGCCGGTGGCCGGCTTGCCGCGGGTGGGCGACACCTCCCCGAACACGCTCTCGTCGCCGTGGACCTGGGCGGGAGCCCGGTGAGGCGCCGCTCAGCCGCCGACGTCGAGCCAGAGCTCCGCGCGGCCGAAGCTCTCCGAGGTGCCGGAGACGTCGACCGCGCCCGTGTCGACCTCTTCTTTGGGGGCGGCCCGTCGTGAGGTACTCTCGCTGGAGCCCCACCAGCCCACGGTCAGGATCCAGGCCTCGTCGGCGCGGTATGCATCGGCATAGAGCGTGTTGGTTGCCCAGTCGCGGGGATCCCAGGACGGCGCCGCCGTGCCCGAGAGCTGATCCAAGGCAATGGTCACCAGGAAGGTGGGCGAGGCTCGGGTGACGGCGACCATCGATATCGTGAGGTCGTCCTCCGCCAGTTCACCGTCACCGACGTGCACGTCGAGGCCCAGGGCCACCTCGTAGTACGAGGGACAGTAGGGGTCCGGCGCCCCGGTGGCCGGCCCAGTGTCGGTGCCGCTCGGGTCGACCAGCTCCTGCTCCACGGCGAAGATCTCGCCGCCGTCGTAGCGCAGCGTGGTTCGCGCGCTCGTGCTCCCGGTCGTGGCGTACTCGAAGGTGCCGTACCAGTCGCCCACGTTGTCGTACACCACGTCCGACGCAGCGAAGTCGAAACCAGCGGCGGCCGTGTCGGCGTCGGTGACCGGCTCGCGGCTCAGCTCCGCGCAGTAGGAGGCGGCGCTTCCCCCCGGCCCGGGGCTCGTCGCGGTGTCGACGTCGCCGGTGGTGGTGCACGCCAGCAGGAACCACATGGGCCCACCATAGCCGGCGGTCAGAGTTGTGGCCCCGCCGCGCCGATGCTGGGTGCGCTGACCTCGTCGCCCGGCAGGCGCCCGGTCTCGACGTACCGGAAGGTGGAGGCCACCCGAGCCGGCGACACCGGGCCGTTGGGCGAGGCGGTGTCGATCTCCCACGCCCGCGCCCACGCGGCACTGGCCTCCACGCCCCGCCCGCTGGACTCGAGCGCCCGCGCCCGGAGCGTCCACGCGGCGGCGTCGAGCGGCGCCAGCGCCACCCACCGGTCGGCGGTGGCGAGGGCCGCCTCCGGGGCGTTGCGGGCGAGGGCGGCTTCGCCCTCCGCCGCGAGCCGCGCGGGGTCGTCGGGTGACAGCTCGTCCGGGGTGGTGGACGGCGACTGGGTCAAGAGCGCCCGCGCGCGGATCCGGGTCGCGACCTCGGGTGGCGCCACGCCCGCCGCCGCCTCGAGGCGTCCCAGCGACAGCAACAACGCCACTTCCAGCGCGTCGGTGGCTGGGCCGGGGTCCCGAGCCCTCAACGGGGCGATCAGCCCGTGGGCGGCGGCATAGTCCCGGGCGCGGACTCGCGACGCGACGCGCCGGCGCACGGGCTCGGGGTTGGTCGAAGCCACCTGCTGCCACCGCGCCAGGAGGGGGTCCAGCTCGTCGATGCCCGCCGCCTCGGTGGCGGTGACGCGCAACTCCGCGACGCCGGGGTCCCAGGTCGACTCCGCCGGGAGGCGCTCGAGGGTCGCCAGCGCTTCTCCCGGGCGGCCGACGGCGAGCTGGGCCTGGGCCAGCGGTTCGAGCCAGCGAGGGTCCCACCCGGCCTCCGCCAGCGTGCTCCACGTCAGTTGCGACTCGGCGTGGTGGCCGGTCAACCCCGCGAGGGTGGCCTGGTCGGCGGTGAGTAAGGGCGAAGTCGGCCGGGCCAACTGGGCCTTCGCCAGCGCCTCGGCTGCTTTCCCCCCGTCGACCGTGGTGGCCACCTCCCAGCGCGCCCGCGCCCACTGCGCCAGCGGCTGCCCGGGGTCGAGGAAGACCGCGCGAACCACCGGGTCTTCGCGGCGATCCCCCGGGGCGAGGGAAGGCGGTGACAACCCGTACAGTTGGGCGGCCGCCCGGCCGGTGATCAACTCCGCGTACGGGTCGGCGGAACCCGGCCGCGACCAGGCCGCCGCGACCGCGGGCTCCACCTCCACGCCCAGCGCCTGGGCGGCACCGCCGAGCAGGGCGCCCACGGCCGCCCACGGCGTCTCGCGCCCACACGCCGCCACGGTGCTGGTGCAGGCTCCGCCCGGCACGCACAGCTCCAACTCCAGCTCCAACGCGTCGGCCGTGCCGCGGGCGGCCAGCCGGGCGTCGACCAGCCGCCGAGCCGTGGGTCGCGACAGGAGGAATGTCGGAGAGGGCGCGTCGGTGCCCGAGAGGACCGGCACCACGCCCGGCATGTCGCTCAGGCCCAGTTCCACGGCCATCGTGACCAGGCCCCGGAACTCGGTGTCGCGCGGGAAGGCCGGCTCCACCGAGAGGGGGGCAAAGCGGACGTCGGTGACCACCACCGGCGCGACCTCCGCCTCGGCAGCAGGCGCCTCGTTACGCTGCTCGGCCCCGCAGCCGATGAACACCGACGCCAACCCCCCGAGCACCTGGCGCCGCCGGCTGAACACCCTGGGCCGCTGGCTGCGGCGTGGCGTGGCGCTGGCCGTGGCGGCGGGGCTGGTGGGCGGGGCCTTCGGCTGGCGCTGGTTCGACACCGAGATCCTCTCCACGCTGCCCGCGTCGCTGGGACGCGACACCGAGTTTCGTATCCCGTGCTCGGTGCAGGTGTACGACCACGCCGGCGCGCGGGTGGACCAGTTCTACCTGGAGCGCCGGGTGTGGGTGCCCCTGGCGGAGTTGCCGCCCTTCGTCTGGCAGGCGTTCATCGCCGCAGAAGACAAGCGGTTCTTCGAGCACGAGGGCGTGGATCCGCTCGGCATCGCGCGGGCGCTGGTGGTCAACCTCCGCGGCGGAAGCACCAGCCAGGGCGGATCGACCATCACCCAGCAACTGGTGAAGAACCTCTTGGTGGGCAAGGAGCGAAGTTACCGCCGGAAACTGCGGGAGGCGGTGCTCGCGTACCGGCTGGAGCGCGAGCTCACCAAGCTGGAACTGGTGGAGTTGTACGTCAACTACATCGCTCTGGGCAACGGCAACTACGGGGTGGAGGCGGCGTCGCAAGACTACTTTGGCGTCAGCGCGCGGGAGATCGACGCCGGCCAAGCGGCGCTCCTGGCGGGACTGGTCCCGGCGCCGTCCCGGTACTCGCCCCGCCACGACCCGGACCTCGCCGCGTCGCGTCGCGAGATCGTGCTGAAATTGATGGTGGGGCAGGGCTACGTCAGCGCCGTCGAGGCCAGCCGGCACCTCGCGGACCCGGTGGTGGTGCCACGCGCCAGCGCGGGGCCCGCCGTGGGGGCGGCCTACCTCACGGAGGTGCGGCGAGAGGTGCGCCGCCTGTTCGGCGACGACATGCCCTTCCTCGAGGGCATGCAGGTCTACACGCCCTACCGGGGCGACGTGCAGGCGGTCGTGGAAGACGCGGTGCGCGAGGGGCTCAAGGCGCTGGAAGGGCGGCAGGGTGCCCGTGGACCCACCCGCAACGTGCCCGACGCCGGCCGCGAGGCCTGGTTGGCGCGGGGCGACAAGCTCACGTGGGATCACGACCTCGGCGCCTACCGCGACCCGCGGCCGGGCGAGTGTTTCGCGGGCCTTAGCGACGACGCCGAGGGTGGCTTGTCGGCGGGACCCTTCCGCTTCCAGCTCGCGACGGCGGACCTCGACGCGAAGGTGCGCCGCGCGCGCGTGGGGCAGGCCGACAAGGGCAGCGCCGCCGCGGGCGTGGCCCGGCCGCTGCGGAGCGTGCTGCGCCGGGGCGACGTGCTCGAGGTGTGCCTGCCCGAGGGCGAGGTCGAGCTTGCCCCCTCCGGCCTGCCCCTCGTGCACCGCCGGGCGCGGCCCTGGGCCGAGTCGGCGGCGGTGGTGCTCGAGAACCGTACCGGGCATGTGGTGGCCGTCGCCGGCGGCTACGACGTGGGCCTTGAGGGTTTCATCCGCGCCACCCAGGCTCGCCGCCAGCCGGGGTCCAGCTTCAAGCCCGTGGTCTACGCCGCCGCGGTCGTGGCGGGGAAGTTGCAGACCGAGATCGTGGTCGACGCGCCTTTTTCGGTCCCGGGCACCAACGGCCTGCCCTGGGCGCCGAAGAACTACGACGGCAAGTACCACGGTGCGATCCCGCTCCGGACGGCGATGGCGCTGTCGCTCAACACTGTTGCGGTCCGGCTCGGGCACGAGGTGGGCATCGACCGGGTGGTGTCCCTGGCCCGCGCCCTGGGCGTGAGGTCGCCGTTGCGGGCCGATCTCACCGTGTCGCTCGGCAGCTCGGAGCTCACGCCGATGGACCTCGCCGTGGCCTACAGCTCCATCGCGCGCGGCGGGGTGCGCATCGACCCCACGTGGATCACCCGGGTGGCGGATCGCACCGGGAATGAGCTGGCCCGGGAAGGGCAGGTCACGACGATCTCGGGCGAGCCGACGGTGCTCCCCGGCGGCCAGGGCGAGCGGGTGATGCGCCCAGGCGACGCGTACGTGGTGATCGACATGATGCGCAACGTCTTCCTCGCGGGCACCGCCAAGAAGGGGCAGCGCGAGGGCATGGACTTCGGTGGAAAGACCGGGACGACATCGAATTTCGTCGATGCGTGGTTCGTGGGTTTCTCGCCGGCCTACACGGTGGCGGTGTGGGTGGGCACCGACGGCCAGTCCTCCATCGGCGACAAGGAGACGGGGGGCAAGACGGCGCTGCCGGTGTGGTCCCGCGTCATGGAGTTCCTCCCCAACGTCCAGGGGGAGCGGTTCCCCGTCCCCGACGACGCCGTGCTCCTCCCGCAGGACAAGCTCTGGCTCGGCTACGCGCGTGACCGGCTCCCGGGCGACGAGGTGCTCGTGGTCCCCGAGCTCGGCCCCGAGCCGCTCCCGCCGTTCGGCCTCTCGCTCCCGGCAGCCCGTGCCGAGGCCGCGCCCGAGCCGCCGGTGGCCCCGGCGCCCAAGCTGGCGGCGCCGAGTTTGCCGGTGGTGCCCGGGGGCGACATCGAAGAGGGCGCTGCCGACCCGCTCACGGCGCCACCCCCGGAGCCCGTCGACGTGGAGGCGCCGCTGCTGCCGGGCGAGGCCCAGGCGTTCTTGCCCGCCGAGGCGCCGGAGGCCCCCCTGCTTGCACCGGCGGTCGACGCGCCGCCCCCACGGCCGGCGCCGTGAACCGGCGGGCGGCCGGACTCGCCGCCCTGGTCGCGTTGCTGGCGCTCGGCGTCCTGGCGAGCGCGCACCCGGGGGTGCGCTTCGTCGACATCGTCTCGTTCTCCGCGCGCGCACGGGACCTGGCCGCGGGGCTTCCCGCTCGCGCCGGGCTGAACCCCCTCGGCTACCCGTGCGGGCGGGGGCTCGGGCACGCCGGCGGGGGCG
>CAYHRZ010000116.1:0-11843 GCA_964359125.1 uncultured Klebsiella sp.
TGTCGGTGTCCGTGTCGGTGTCCGTGTCGGTGTCCGTGTCGGTGTCCGCGTCGGCGTCGGTGTCGGCGTCGGCCTCTACGGAGGTGTCTTCAGATGAGCCGACGGGGTCGTCCTTCGTGGTGTCGTACGTGGCCGAGCAGGCGGCGAGCAAGATCGAAGGCACGATGAATCGAGACATGGGCGCTCCGGTTCGGCGGGGAGATACAGGACAGCACCGCCGACTGTCAAGCGAAAGCCGCGCTACCCCCCCGGGGCCTACTCCATGTACCCGGCGGCTTCGAGGGCCTCCATCAAGGCCGCGTCGTCGTCAGCCACCCCTGCCTTGCGCTTGGCGGGCGCCACGGTCGCCGCGGCCTCGACCCGGGCCGCGAACCCTGCGAAGTCGGCGTCGGGCGAGAGGGCCGCGGGCCGCGCCTCGAAGGGGTCGACGTCGAGGTCGAAGCTCATGAACTGGCCGTCGATCCACGTTTCCTTGTGCTGCCCGCTCCAGCGCGCCGCCGACACGGAGCCGAAGGCCTTGCCGACGGTGTGGAGGCTCCGCCGCACGTGGGGCCACGCGGCGGATGAAACCTCGGGCAGCTGGGCGGGAAGTTTGCCGTCCCGGACGAGGTGGAACACGGCCGTGGCGGACAATGGCTCGGGGAGCGACCCTGCCCCGGTGCCCGCGGCGACGACGAACACCCGGCTGTTGGCCTCCCAGGTGTAGAAACCGTGGTCGACGAGGCCGTGCTCGCCGATGAACTCGCCGTGGTCCGAGGTGACGACCACGCGGCACTCGTCGCGACACCAGCCGACCTCGCGCGCAGAGCTCAGGATTGCCGCGAGGCCGGCGTCAGCGCGCTCGATGCCGTAGTCGTACACGTCGTTGACCTGGGCGAGGAATCGCGCGGCGCTCTCCCCTTCCATGCGCCCCTCGAGGAATCGTCGCCAGGCGCCGTCGTAGTCCTCGTTGTCGAATTGCAGCTTGCCTCTCCGCGGCAAGAAGTCGTGCCCCTCCGGCACGCCCTTCCACGGGCGGTGGGCCTCGGCGAGGTTCGCCACCAGGAACAGCGGCCCGCCGAGCGGGTCGAGGTCTTCCCGCAGGACCCGGCGCAGGTCGTCGACCAACTCCGGCCAGTCCTTGTCGCCGAAAGCTCGCGCGACGACGCGGTGCTCGAAGCCGCGCGCCAGCCCCGTGCCCACGCCCACCACGGGGTTACCCGCCAGCAGCACGGTCTGGTAGCCGCGCCCGGCCATCTGATCGGCGAGGGTGGGCAGTCGGCTGTCGAGTTTGTGGGTGACGATCCCGCTGCCCCGCGGGTCCTTCACGCTCCCGCGGTACTCGTGGGCGCCGTGGTCCAGCACGCCCACCCCCGTGAAGAAACTCGCGTGGGTGGGCAACGTCCAACTCCCCGGTGCGTAGGCGCGGCACGTGTGGACGGCGCCGGGCCGGGCCGCCAGGGCGGACAGTGCGGGCGTGGTGGGGCGGCGGTACCCGCAGAGCGAGGTGTGGTCCGCTCGGACGTTGTCGGTGACCACGAGCACGACGCCATCGCGACCCAGGGGGAGCAGCGGCACTTGCCCCGCCCGGTACTCGGCGCGGTGGTGGCGAGCGTAGGCCACGCCGGCGGCAGCCGCCACGCAGGCCACCAGCACCAGCACCAGCAGGGCACGCCGCACGCGGCCACCTACCCCGCCCCGCCCACCCCGAGCTTGATACGTCGCCGCCGCGATGCTCCTCCAGCTCCAGCAAGTCGGCATCCGCTTCGGCGGCCTGCGCGCGGTGGCCGACCTCGACCTCGGCATTCCACCGGGCGGCCTCTACGGGCTCATCGGCCCCAACGGGGCGGGGAAAACGACCGTTTTCAACCTCGTCACCGGCATCTACCCCCCCACCGAGGGCGACATCCTCCTCGACGGCCGCTCGCTCCGAGGCATGGCGCCGGCCGCCGTGGCCGCCGCCGGCATCGGCCGGACCTTCCAGAACATTCGCCTGTTCGGCGGCCTGACCGTGGCCGAGAACGTCAAGGTGGCGATGAACCGGCACCTGGGCGCAACCGTGTTCGAGTCGATCCTGCGTACGCCGCGCTTCTGGGCCGACAGCGCCACCTGCGAGGCGGAGACCCGGCGCCTGCTCGACGCCTTCGGCCTGCTCGGTGCCGCCGACCTCGGCGCGGAGGAGTTGCCGTACGGCCAGCGTCGCCGCCTGGAGATCGCCCGTGCCCTCGCCACCCGTCCCAAGCTCCTGTTGCTCGACGAGCCCGCAGCGGGCATGAACCCGTCGGAGTCCGACGACCTGATGCACCTCATCAGCTGGACCCGCGACACCTTCGGCGTCACCATCCTGCTCATCGAGCACCACATGCCCGTGGTGATGGGCATCTGCGAGCGCATCACCGTGTTGGACCACGGCGCACGCATCGCCGAGGGCACGCCCCGCGAGATCCGGGAGCACCCGAAGGTGATCGAGGCGTACCTCGGCGCCGAGGCCGTGGCGTGAGCGCCTCCCTCTCGATCACGCACCTCGACGTGTTCTACGGGCAGATTCAAGCCCTGCGCGGCGTGAACATCGAGGTAAAAAGCGGGGAGATCACCACGCTGCTCGGCGCCAACGGCGCTGGCAAGACCACCCTGCTCCGGACCATCAGCGGCTTGATCACGCCGCGCGCCGGGCGGATCGCGCTCGACGGCGTGGACCTCGTGGGCAAGGAAGTCCACGACGTGGTGCGGGCGGGCATCTCCCAGTCCCCCGAGGGTCGGCAGGTGTTCCCCAACCTCACCGTGAGGGAGAACCTGGAACTGGGCGCGTACATCCGGACCGACAACGTCGCCGTGGCGCGTGACTTCGAACACGTGCTGGAACTCTGGCCGCGGCTGCGGGAGCGCCTCGCCCAGCGCGCGGGGACGCTGTCCGGTGGCGAACAACAGATGCTCGCGATGGCGCGAGCGATGATGGCGCGCCCGAAGCTGCTCCTGCTCGACGAACCCTCGCTGGGTCTCGCCCCGGTGATCGTCGCGGGCATCTTCGAGACGATCAAGACCATCAACGCCGAGGGCACCACGGTGCTCCTCGTGGAGCAGAACGCGCACCTGGCGCTCAAGATCGCCCACCGGGCCTACGTGCTGGAGACCGGGAGCATCGCCCGCAGCGCGCCCGCGGCCGAGTTGCTCGACGACCCGTCGATCCGCGAGGCCTACCTCGGCGGATGAAGCTGTTCCTGCTGGCGTGTGTCGCGACCGAAACGGGCCCACGGGCGCCGGGGGACAGCGACGCGCCGCACTCCGGGGGCGTTGCCGACACCGGCGACACGGGCGACACGGCCGAAGCCGCGCCCGCCGAAGCCGAGATGGTGGTCGTCGTCTACAACCCAGCCGCCGAGGGTAGCGAGAGCGTCGCGCGGGCCTACGCCGACTTCCGCGGCATCGACGACGCGCACCTCTGCGCGGTGGTGTCGACCACCGACGCCACCCTCGCCGGAGCGGACTACGAGGCCTTCGCCGCCGCCGTGTTCGCCTGCACCGACGAACTGACCGCCTACATCGTGCCGGTGTACGGGGTGCCGTACAAGGTGAGCGACCGCATCGCCGACATCGACGGCGAGGGCATCTCCACGGTGTCGCTCGACGCGCTCTTGTTCTTCGGCCCCGACTCGGTCACGATGTCGGCCGCCGACTACAACCCCGTGTACCGCGACGGCGACAGCGCAACCGGCGTGTACAAGGACTACCGCGACGCCGCGCGCGCGCGCGACCGCAACCACGCCTTCCTGGTCGCCCGGATCGACGGGCAGTCTCCCACCGAGGCGCTCGCCCTGGTGGAGCGCACCGCTGCCGCCGAGGCCGCCGTCGCCGCCATGGACCTCGCCGGCACGGTGTACGTGGATGCCCGCTTCGGCGAGACGCCGCCCGCCGAGAACGTGGACTTCGGCAGCTACGAGTGGGGTGAGTGGAACATGTGGGGGACCCGCGCGGTGTTCGAGACGGCGGCGCTCTACCCCGTGGTGTGGGACAGCAACGAGGCCGAGTTCGGCACCGCGCCGGCGCCCACGGAGTGTCCCGACGCGCTGTACTACGCAGGTTGGTACACGTACAACAACTACAACGACTGCTTCACGTGGACCACCGGCGCCATCGGCGGCCACCTCGACAGTTGCAGCGCCTGCGACATCCGGAACCCGGGTACCTGGAGTGGCAGCGCGCTGCTCGACGGCATCACCGCGACCTTCGGCGCGGTGAACGAGCCCTACGTGTTGGGCATGCCAGAGTACGACCAGTTCTTCTACTACCTGCTGCAAGGCGCCTCTTTCGGCGAGGCCGCCTACAGCAGCACCGTGATCGGCGCCTGGATGATGGTGTGGGTGGGGGACCCGCTCTACCGGCCGTACGGCGGCGCGCCGGTGTTTCCACCCGCGCAGTAGCCGCGGCGGGAGCTACTTCTTGGGCGGCTTCTCGCCCTCGCCCGAGCCGCTTGGCACGCCCTCCCCGTCGCCCTCGCCGCTGGGCGGTGGCTTGTCGCCACTTCCCGTCCCGGTGGGCGACTTCCCGTCCCCCGAGGGCGCGGTGCCGCCGTCGCCGGTCTTGGTGCTGCCGCTCTTGCTGTCGCCGGTCTTGGTGCTGCCGCTCTTGCTGTCGCCAGACTTGGTGCTGCCGCTCTTGCTGTCGCCAGACTTGGAACTGCCGGACTTGTCGCTCGACTTGTCGGTGCTGCTGTCGGACGCGGCGTCGCTCGACTCGTCCTTGTCGGCGTCCTTGTCGGCGTCCTTGTCGTCGTCCTTGTCCTTGTCCTTGTCGTCGTCGTCCTTCTTCGTGATCTTGATGCCCAGCTGCTCGTAGCCGTCCTTGCGACACTGCCAGCGCTCCGATCCCTTGTCGGCGAAGGCGGTACACGCCGTCTCGACGATGGCGGACTGGGCAGGGAAGTTATTGGCCAGACATGTATCGAGCTTGTCGCCGTGTTTTTCGGCACAGGTCTTGTCGAGGCTGCCCGCGAGGGCCGCGCCGGGGAGCACCACCACGAGGGCGGCGAGGAGGATCGAGACGCGGTGCATGGATGGCTCCGGGGAGATTGGACCTAGCTAGGGTTTGATGACGAACTCGACACGGCGGTTCTTCGCCTTGCCCTCGGCGGTCTGGTTGGTATCGATGGGTCGGCTCTCGCCGTAGCCCATGGCGCTGAGACGTCCGGCCTCGACCTTCCCCTTCTTGACGAGGAAGTCGACCACGGCCTGCGCGCGCCCTTGGGACAGCTTGAGGTTGGCCTTGTCGTCGCCGTCGCCGTCGGTGTGCCCGCCCACCTCGATCTGCTTGATCTGGGGGTTGGCAAGGATCACCTTCGCCATCTCGTCGAGCAGGGCGAAACTGACCGACTTGATCGTCGACTTCCCGGTGTCGAAGTAGATCACGTCGTTGATCTCGATCTTCGTGGCGGTGACCACCACCCGCTTGGGACAGCCGTCGGAGGTGGCGGGGTTCTCGCGGGGATCCTTGGGCTCGGTGGGGCAGAGGTCCCGGCTGTCGACCACGAGGTCGTTGTCCTGGTCGGGGCAGCCCTTGGCGCCGACGGTGCCCTTGGCGGCGGGGCACTGGTCGTCGCGGTCCGCTACGCGGTCACCGTCCTTGTCGGGACAACCGCCGGTGGCCTCGGGGCCGCTGTCGAACGGGCAGTCGTCCTCGCCGTCGTCGAGCCCGTCGCCGTCGTTGTCGGGGTCGGGGCAGCCGTCGCTGTCGGCGTGGCCGTCCGTGTCCTCGGCCTTGTCGATGCACTGGTCCCGCTCGTCGAGGAGGCCGTCCCCGTCGTTGTCGGGGTCCGGGCAACCGTCGGCGTCCTTGAAACCGTCGACGTCTTCCGGCTGGTCGGGGCACTTGTCTTCCTTGTCGACCAGGCCGTCCTTGTCCTTGTCCGGGGGGGCGCCGTGGTGCCAGCCCAGCGCGACCACCAGGCGCATCTCGGGCGCGCCCACGCCCGACACCACGCCGCCGCCGAGCCCAAGGGTGCCGGTGAAGCCCGCCGGGTGCGCGTAGGTGCCGTAGCCGTGCAGTTCCAGTGGGTTCTTGTTGTAGGCCCCCACGCCCCCGGCCAGGCCCAGGGTGCCGTCGAGTTCGGCGCCGAAGCGCAGCGACTCGTTGAGGACGTAGCCAGCGCCGAGGCCGTAGTCCAGGCCCGAGCCGTAGTCGTAGTCGCCGACCGTCGTGGACGGACCGAGGCGAGTGCCCAGGTTGGCGCCGAGGGTGATCTTTTCGCCCAAGGTGGTGCCGACGGCGGCCAAGAGGCCCGCGGAGAACCCGCCCGGCGCGACCATGGCCTCAGCCGAGCCGGTGGGGAGGTTGACGAAGGGCTTGAACGCCACGGCCAGTGGTGACTGGTCGGGGCGCAGGACGGGGAGCAGGCCGCCGACCCGGATGTCGCCCACCGCGGAGCCCTCGAAGCCCGTGCCAGGCGCGCTCACCGAGGGGAAGATCGGCAGGTCGAGGTCGAGACGAACCACCTGGCCCAGGGTGTACCCGCCACCCAGGCGAGTCGCGAACTGGCTCGCGACGTAGGGGCTCTCGACACCGTTGGCCACGCTGACCACCGGGTTGCTGGCGTAGACCACGTGGAGGCCGCCGTACCAGTCGCCGGCAACGCCCACGAGCGGCGCCTCGACCTGGAGACCTCCCAGCCCGTCGAGCGCGGAACCGGCGGGATCGTAGGTGTCGGCGTCGAGCGCGAGGGCGGCGCCGATCATCGCGAGCAGGAGCATGACAACCTCGGGGGCGCGCGGGAGCTAACCCGTCGGGCGCCCGGCCGCTTATTCCGCGTCGGGCGCCGCCTTGCCCCGGTCGTCGTCGACGGGCGGGTCGTCGTCGCCGGGGTGGGTTTCATCGGGCTCCGCCTCGCCCTCTTGGAGGGGCAAGTCGAACGCGGTTGGCCACGGTGCACGGGGTTGAAGCTCGATCCCTTCCTGACCACCCGGGGTGGTGGCGACGCGCTTTCCCACGACGACGGTCGCGACATCAATCCGCTCTCGACCGTCGTCGGTCTCCACGGGAATGCCGCCGATTCGTTGCCACCCCACGCTCACCACGGCCTCTCCCTCCTTCGAGTAGGCCGGGATTTCGACGCGGAAGGTGTCGTCGATCGACCACCCCGGCCGCCAGTTCCACATCTTGACCTGCCCCATGTGCGGCGACCACGACGCCTTGCCGGTGCGGCTGCCGACGCGCACCTGCACCGCGAGTGTCCAGGACTCGCGCAGCCGCGACTCGGCCCGCCAGCGACAAGTCACCCAGGCCTGCTCGCCCGGGACAAGGGGACGCGTGGCCTCGGGTCGACACCCCAGCAGCGCCACCACGCCTCCCCAGGTCGCGTAGGCGCGGCTGTCGTCGGGACGCTGGACGGTCTCCGCCCACCGCGCACGCCGCGCCGCGTACAGGCCCCGCACGTTGCCCCACCAGCGTCGGAGTGCGCCCTCCCACTCGTCCTTGTCGGCCGAACTGGCCTTGCGGGCCAGGTCGTGCTTCTGCGGCCAGTCCTTCTCGGTGTTGAACCACTGGGGCGCCAGGTCCGCGAAGTGGTACAGGAAAATCGACTCGTTGTCGCGACGCGCGAGGCAGCGGTGCGTGCGCCAGCAGGAGTGGAAAAGCACTCGCTGCGGCGGGTCCGAGAGCAGCGATTGCCCCCGGACCGGGCCGGAGAGCACCGGGGCGCCGATGACGTCGAGGACGGTGGGCAGGATGTCGATCTGCTGGCGCCGTCCCCCGATTTTTCCGGTACGCCCGTCGAGCGCCTTCGGGCCGTGAAGCACCATGGGGACCTGGAGCCCCTCCTCGTAGATCGTCAGGTCGTGCTGGTAGCGACCGTGCTCGCCAAAGCCCTCCCCGTGGTCGCCGAGGACGACGAACAGGGTGTTGTCGACCAGGTTGGCCTCGGCGTAGCCCCGGTAGAGGCGGTCTACGAAGTCGTCGACGTACCGAACGGCGTTGAAATACTGCTCCAGCCGCCCGGCCGCCGAGGGGAAGTCGAGCAGGGCCCAGTGGCTCGGCAACTTGTAGTCGTGGTGGGAGGCCAGGGTGAGGTAGGTCGCGAAGAACGGGCGTCCTGGTTCCTGTTTGGACCACTCCAGCCCGGGGTAGAGCATCGCGCGGTCGTCGATGCCGAAGTAGTTGTTCTTCTCCCAGAAGGGGCCAGAGAGCGTGTCGCGACTGAAAAAATCCTCGAAGCCAGCCTGGCGGACGAGGTCCACGCGGTCCTCGAAGTCTTCCCGCGCCGTCTGCAAGAACGCCGTGCGGTAGCCGACGCCGGCCAGCAACCTCGGCAAACACGTGGGCGGCAGTCCACCCGGCTTGGCCTCTCGCGCGTCGCCCGTGAGGTTGGGCCAGTCGCCGCAGAGCGTGGTGACCAGCGCCTTGCTGGTGTGCGGCACCACCGCGTAGGCGTGCTCCACCACCAGCCCCGTGGCCGCCAACTCGGCGAGCGCGGGCGTGGTGGGCAGCGCCTCGTTGTAGACGGTGGTCCGCCGCGCGCCCACGCTCTCGAGCACGACCAACACGACGTTGTAGGGTCGCGACGGCGGCCCGATGACCACTCGGGCGAGCTCCGAAGGATCCGGTGGGAACGTCCGATCCCCCACCCGCTCGAGCCCCTCCCAGAATAGGCTCTCCACGAAGGTTTTCTGCAACGGGCGAAAGGCCTTGTTGGGGCGGGGGCGCCCGCTGGTTTCCATCCAGATGGCAGGGATCAAGGTGAGCAAGGCTGCCCGGCCGATCCACGTGCGCCCCGTCCCGGCGGGGCGCCACAACATCGGCACGAAGGTGACCACCACCACGCCCGCCGCGCCCAGGTAGTGCCCCAGCGTGAGTTCGCTGGCCACCACCGGCCACACCTCGGCAAAGTCCTCGAGTCCAAACAGCAGCGAGTCGAGGTCCCCTCGCCCACCGGTAACATCGAAGAAGGCCAGTTCTGCCGCTGATAGTACGAGAATCAGAATGTTGCACGCGTGGAACAGCGCCCGTACCGCGCCACGCCAGTGGGGCAGGGGCAGCCGGGAGGCGTAGGTCCAACCGAGGAACCACAGCGGCCAGAACTCGGCCTCGCCGCACATCACCCAGAGGCGGTCGGTGCCCAGCGCCGGCGTTTCCAGGCGCGACATCACCCATAGGCGCTCGCCGGCGAGGACCAGGAACGGGACCAGGGACCCGACGCCGAACTGCCACGCCTCCCGACCCGTGGGCGTGAGACTGTCCACCCAGCCGAGGACCCGCAGCGCCCAACCCTTCGCCCCGAGTCCGCTCAACCCTGTCTCTCGCCGTGCCGCGGCCGCGTAACCGAGCGGATACGCATTCGACATGCACTTGCTCGTGGGCAACCCGACCGCCCAGTCGGGGCGCAACGCCCGCCGCATCGACGAGGCCCGGTCGCTGATGCACGCCCTGGGGCTGGATCACGACTTCTTACCCACCCGTCCGCGTGGCCAGACCGTGCACGACGTCGCCCGCGCCCTCTCGGGGGGCGCCTACGCGGTGGTGGTGGCGATGGGGGGCGACGGCACCTTCGCCGAGGTGGCGAAGGGACTGCTCGCCTCCAAAGCCAACATCCCGATGGGGATGCTCCCTACCGGGACGGCGAACGACCAGGGCAAGTCCTTCGGCCTCGACAGCGACGAGGGCTCGCTGGCGCGCAACGTCAAGGTGCTCGCGGGGGGCCACACTGTCCCCCTCGATGCTGGGAAGATCACGTCCTTCGGAAACTTGGACGAGGTCCTCCACGACGACCACTTCTTCGACAGCGCGGGCTGGGGCATCTCCGCGCTGGCCCTGCGGATGCGCAACGAGGACCGGCGCCTGGTCGACGGCGTCCCCCTCCTCCGCGAGGTGTACCGGGACCAGCTGGTCTACGCCGGCGCGGTAGTCCGCGCGTTCCTGGCCGCGGCCGTGCACGAGCAGCCCTTCGAGGCCGAGGTCACCACCCCCGCCGGCACGCAGTACTTCGAGAACCTCACCGACCTCGTGGTGAAGAACACGAGAATCTACGCCGGGGCCTGGGTGCTCGACGCCACCTCCTCCCCGGAGGACGGCGAGATGGAGTTGGTGCCCTTCCGGGGACGGCGGGAGTGGCTTGCGCGCGGGATCGTGCACCACGAGTTGGTGCCGCTCCACGAGCCGGACCTCGCCGACGTCGGGATCAACCTCAGCCCGCCGGTGCGCGCGCCCTGGTTCGACATCAAGCTCCACGACCGCCCGATGGCCCAGCCGGTGGAGGCCCAGGTCGACGGCGAGGAGTGGCAGCGGGGCGCCCGGTGCCGGATCGACGTGCTGCGCCACGCCATCCGGCTGGTGGCGCCGCGGTCGCGCGACGAGGCCTAGTGAGGACTTTCCTGGAGGTCCACGTCGACGACGTGGTCCTTTGGAAGCACCCCGTACGCTGGCACGAGGCGGCGGCGCTCGTCGACAAGCTCGCCAGCACGGCCGAGGAGGTCGGCGCCGCCCTGTCGTTCCGCGTCCGGGGCCCCTTCGCGGAGGGCGACCGGTTCAACTTCCTGCGGTGGCTGGTCCAGCGCGGGCACGAAGTCGGGGCGCACGCCCACGGGCGCGACCTCGACCGGGCCGTGCGGGCGCTGCGGGCGGCGGGCGTGGAGCCGGTCGTGATGGCGCCGGGGCTCGTGCAGGTCGGCGACCGGGGGCGGCGGGCACTGCTACTTCGCGCCCAACGCCTGGGTGCGCGCGTGATCACGGACCGGCTAGAGTCGCGACACTTCACCTACCAGGGATGGCTGCCGTGGGCGCCGATGCCGGGGCTGGCGATGCTCGACGTCTCCGTCTCGCCGTTCGAGTGGGGAGTCCTGTCGCGACAACATGGTGGCGTTCGGGCAAGTTTCGGCGCCTTGGACTTCGACCGCCTCGGCGAGATGGCCCAGAAGGCAGGTCGTTGGTCGCCTCCCCGGGGACAGGAGCCGTTCTTCGGCGCCACCTTCCACGAGCACGACGCCTGCCCCGAAGGGAGCTTCACGCCGGTGCCTCGGGTGCTCGACGGGCTGGCCCGGTGGTGCGCCCGGTGGCGCCCCGTCGCCAGCGCGACCTGCGCGGACGGGGCGGTGACCATTCCCATGGCGCCAAGCTCGAGCGCCCGGGCGGCGGCGGTGGGTGCGCCGGGCAACACGAGGCCGCAACAGGTGGGATCCCCTCGCCTGACTCGAGAATCCCTCTCCATCGCCGTGGGACAGCGCACCGTCTCGGCGCTCCGCATCGCCCCCCTCCGACCCCGCGCCGCCATCGTCGTCGTGCACGCCGGCGGCTCCGGCCTGGTGGAGCGCCTCGGCTTCCTCGGCCTGCCCGACGACGCCTTCGCCCAGGACGCCCTCTACCTCTACCAGCGCACCCCCGGCGCCTGGCGGGCCCCCGGCAACCCCGTGCACGTCGCCGACGCCCGCGCCGTGATGAAGCACGCCCTCGCCGAGGGCCTCCCCACCGTGGTGATCTCCTGGTCGGGCGGCAACGTCCCCGCTGCCCGCGCGATCCGCGACCTGTCCCAACCGGGGCACGCCTTCGCCGCCATGGTCGACGTCGAGGGACCCGTGGACCGCTTCTCCCTGGTCCCCCCTGGCCGCGACCTGCCCGAGTGGGCGGGACTGTCCCCCTTCGACGACGCGCCCTGGGCCCAGCGCGAGTTGATCCACCTGCTTCCCCCCTGCCCCTACATCCGCGTCCAGGGCCAGCCGGATCACGTCCACGGTCACCACGCCCTGCACGCCGACCGCCTCCCCGGCCTCCGCTGGGACCTCCCCGGAACGGCGGATCGCGGTGGTGATACCGTGGTTCTCCGTCTCAACGACTTCCTGCTAGGGGTCGGAGGTTAAGCGTTAAGCCTTTCCGACCGAGGCGCCTCCGAC